>NZ_LGDO01000500.1:0-39784 GCF_001279805.1 Streptomyces sp. XY431 | reverse complement strand
GTCGAGGCAAGGGCGGGAGGCCGCGTACGGGCAGCGGGGACGGGAGGCCGACGGGCGCGCCGCGCGCGGACGGGGCGGGGCCGGGGCGGCGGCGGGACCGGATCCGCCCACCGCGGCCGGGCCGCCGCTGATCCCGCCGTGGCCGGTGGTGACCGCGCGGGGCGGGCGGTGGCCGCCCGGACCCCGGATCCACGGACCGCTCACCCGGCAGGCCCGCTGGCACAACGCCGCCCGGGTCCCACCCGGTCGCGAGCACGCTCCGCTCGGCTTCTGCGTCTCCGGCGGCGGCATCCGCTCGGCCTGCGTCACCCTCGGCGCGCTCCAGGCGCTGCGCCCCTGGCTGAAGCGGGCCCGCTACCTGGTCGCGGTCTCCGGGGGCGGGTACACGGTCGGCGCGATGCAGTTGGCGCTGAGCGACTCCGCGCCCGGCAGTCCGGTCCGGGTGCGCTCCGGCCTGACCGCCGACACCGTGCTCGAACCCGGCTCGCCCGAGGAGGACCACCTCCGCCGCCACTCCAAGTACCTCGCGGACGGCGCGGGCGAGTGGCTGGTCGCGCTCGGTACGCTGCTGCGGGGCCTGGTCGCGGCGCTCACGCTGCTGCTCGCCGCCGTCCTGGTGCTCGGCCTCGGCCTGAGCCGGTTCTACCACCTCGTACCGCTCGCCGACCTGGACGGCCTGGCCACCGCCGGCGGCTCGCCGACCGTCCGGGTGCCGGTCCTGCTCACCCTCGCCGGGCTGCTCTCGGCCGCCGCCACCGGGTGGCTGCTGTGGCTGCTCACCTTCTCCTGGCTCGGCTGGAACACACCGCTGCCGCGCCTCCTGCGCCGCTTCTCGCACGGCGCGCTGGCGCTGGCCGTGCTGCTCGCGCTGGGCGTGCTGGCCGTCCCCGGTCTGGCCTGGGGAGCGGTGGCGCTGCGGCGGGCGCTCGCGGTCGGCGCCCGGCAGGCCGGGGCCGGCATCAGCCTCACCGTGCTGCTCAGCTACCTGGCGCTGCTGCTGGGCATCCTCTGGCACGGCCGCCACGCCATCGAGCAGGGCGCGGCGGTGCTCGGCGGTGTCCTGCGCGGAGCCCGCCGCAGCGGTCTCACCGTCCGGATCACCGAGTACCTCGTGCTCTGGTCGGCCCTGAGCGCGCTCACCGTCGGCGCGCTGCTCGCCTTCGGGTGGGCGGTGGCCACCGGACACACCTGGCCGACCGCCGTGCAGGTGCTGCTGCCGCTGGTCCTGGGCACCGTCGGCCTCAACCTCGACCAGACCTGGATGGGCCTGCACCCCTTCTACCGGCACCGCCTCGCCTCGGCCTTCGCCGTCCGGAGGGAGGTCGAGGGCGGGGCGGTCGAGGGCGGGGAGGCCGAGGGCGGGGCCGAGGAGGTCGGAACGGAAGGCGGGGAGGTACTGGCCCGGCCGTACCACTTCTTCCGCGAGCAGACCCGGCTCAGCCACTACGGCGCCCGGCACCCGGACTTCCCCCAGGTGATCTTCGCGGCGGCGGCCAACCTCTCCGGCAGCGCGCGGACGCCGCCCGGCCGGCGGGCGGTGTCGTTCACCTTCTCCTCCGACTACGTGGGCGGCCCGGACGTCGGGTACGCGCGCACCGACCTGCTGGAGCGGCGCACCCGGCGGCACATCGCCCGGGACCTCACGGTGCAGTCCGCAATGGCCGTCTCCGGCGCCGCCTTCTCCTCCGCGATGGGCCGTCAGTCGCGGGCGTACCAGGGGCTGTTCGCGATCACCAATGCCAGGTTGGGCACCTGGCTGCCCAACCCGGCCGCCCTCGCCCCGCTCTGGGCCGCCGACCGGGACTGGCGGTACGCCCCGCAGCCCGCCGTGCGTCGGCTGTCGTACCAGCTGCGCGAGGCGTTCGGGCGGTACCCGATGGACGCGCGGTTCCTGCTCACCACCGACGGCGGGCACTACGAGAACCTCGGCCTGGTCGAGTTGCTGCGGCACGGTGTGCGGACGGCGGTGTGCGTGGACGCGAGCGGCGACTCCGCCTTCGCGGGGTCGCTCGCGGCGGCGATCACCCTCGCCCGGGAGGAGTTGGGCATCGCCATCACCCTCCGGGAGCCGGACCTGCTGGTCCCGGGCAGCGCCGGGACCGGAAGCGGAACCGGCAGCGAGGGCGGGCGGACGCCGTTGCGCGGGCTGGCGGCGCGGCTGGCCGAGCGGCTGTCCGCGCGGGCGGTCGTGGTCGGCGACATCGTGTATCCGTGGCCGCTGGAGCTCGGAGACTCCGACGGCGGCCCGTCGGCCCGCCACGGCACGCTGATCGTCGCGCAGGCCGTACTGACCCCCGACATGCCGTACGAGCTGCACGCCTACGCGATGGGCGATCCGGCCTTCCCGTACGACGGCGCCGGTGACCAGTGGTTCGACCACCGGCAGTTCGACGCCTACCAGACCCTCGGCCGGTACCTGGGCGAGCAGGCGGGCCCGGCCGTCGAAGCGGCGCTGGCCGGGACGGCAGGAGGAACAGCGGCGGAAAGGGGAGCGGGGGCGAGCGAAGGAACGACGGCGGCCAAGGGCGGCAGGGCCGACCGGCCGTCCCGGGGCCCGAACCGGAGCGGGACCGTCCCGGGCCCCGGGACGGCGCCCGACGCCGAACGGTCCCCGACCGCGTCCGACCAGGGACGCGACGGGCGGCCGTGACCGCGCTCGCTTGACTCGTGCCCGTCCCGTCGGGAAGGATCCGGCGCATGGACACCGGCACCACTCTGGTCTGCCGCCTGCACGTCGACCTCCGACGCCAGGCGAGTTCCATCTGTGCCTGTTGACCTTGTTCCTTCCCGCCGGTTCCGCCCTGTGACCTTCGCCAGGGCCCGCGCCGCGCACCCGCTCTCCTGACGCCACGCCGCCCGGCACGACCGTGCCGCCCCGCCGGTCCGACCGGTGCGGCACGCACCCGCCACCGGCTCCGGCACGGATCCCGCGCCACCGCACCGCACGGCAACGCACGGCAACGAGCAGTCCCGCCCGCGCCCCACCGCACCATGTCCCACCACGGCGCGCGGGCAGCACGGCGAACCGCTCCACGACCACCGCCCGCCCGTCCCGAGGACACCCACATGAACCTGGACCTCGCACTCGACACGCCCACCGCCGTCACGATCCCGCCGACGCCGGCACCCGCACCGACCCGCGCACCCGCAGCGACAGACACTCTCGCCCCCGCCGGGGAGGGCCGGACTCCGCTCACCCCGAACACGCTGCGGGAGATCGTCCGCGAGCTGGCCGAGCAGCCCGAGCAGTGGATCCACCACGTCCGCCTCTCCACCGAGGAGCGCTGGTACCGGCGGCTGGCCGCCGACGAGGACCACGAGGTCTGGCTGATCAGCTGGCTGCCCGGCCAGTCCACGGGCTTCCACGACCACGGCGGCTCGCGCGGAGCGTTCACCGTCGCGCTGGGCGAGTTGGAGGAACTGTCGTTGGGCGGTCCCGAGCAGGGACTGCTGATCCGGCGGATCGGCTCCGGCACCACCCGCGCCTTCGGCCCCGAGTACGTGCACGACGTCCGCAACACCGCGTCCGGCCCGGCCGTGACGCTGCACGCCTACTCCCCGCCGCTCAGCTCCATGGCGCACTACGAACTGCGGGCCGGTGGCCTGGTCCGCACCTCCGAGGAAGGACCCGACCAGTGGTGACCACGATCGACGACCTGGTGGCCCGCGCGCGGGAAGGGGTGCACCGCCCCGGCCCGGACGAGGCGCTCCGAGCGCAGCGCGCCGGCGCGCTGCTGGTGGACATCCGCCCGGCGGCGCAGCGCGCGGCCGAGGGGGAGATCCCCGACACGCTGATCATCGAGCGCAATGTGCTGGAGTGGCGGCTCGACCCGACGGGCAGTCACCGGATCCCGCAGGCCACCGGCTACGACCTGGAGGTGGTCGTGGTGTGCTCGGAGGGGTACGCGTCGAGCCTGGCCGCCGCGTCGTTGCGCGAGCTGGGCCTGCACCGGGCGACCGATCTGGACGGCGGATTCGTCGCCTGGGCGGCGGCCGGACTGCCGACCCGTCAGGGAGACCGTCAGGAAGGCAGCCGGGGAGACCGTCAGGGAGACAGCCGGGAAGGCTGAGGTTTCGGACGCTTCGGAGCACGCGCCTCGCGCTCCCCGCGTGCGCGTCGGCCGCTCCTGGTGAATCCGACCACGCCCGGTAAATCAGGGACACCGGGTTCACCAGGTCATAGGCTGATCAGAGTTTCCGCCGGTCCGAAGGCGGGCAACCACGCGACCGACAGGCACACCACAGCGACAGGCCGACGGACCGGCACAGCGACAGACACCACCATCGGCGCCGCCACCGGGAGCCGCCGAGACGAGGAAATCCCCCGTGATCAGATTCGACGGCGCGGGCAAGCGCCACCCCGACGGCACGGTCGCCGTCGAGGGCCTCGACCTCGACGTCCCCACCGGGCGGACGACCGTGCTGGTCGGCCCGTCCGGCTGCGGGAAGACCACCCTGCTGCGGATGGTCAACCGCATGGTCGAACCGACCTCGGGGCGGGTCCTGCTGGACGGCACCGATGTGGCGGCGCTCGACCCGGCCAAGCTGCGGCGCGGCATCGGCTATGTGATCCAGCAGGCCGGGCTGTTCCCGCACCGGCGGGTGATCGACAACATCGCGACCGTTCCCTATCTGCTCGGCTGGGACCGGAAGAAGGCCCGTGCCAGGGCGGCCGAACTGCTCGACCTGGTGGGGCTGGCACCCGAGACCGCCAAGCGCTACCCGTTCCAGCTCTCCGGCGGCCAGCAGCAGCGCGTGGGTGTCGCGCGGGCGTTGGCCGCCGACCCGCCGGTGCTGCTGATGGACGAGCCGTTCAGCGCCGTCGACCCGGTGGTCCGCGCCGGGCTGCAGGAGGAGTTGCTCCGCCTCCAGTCCGAGCTGCACAAGACGGTGCTGTTCGTCACCCACGACATCGAGGAGGCGGTCCGGCTCGGCGACCAGGTGGTGGTGCTGCGCGAGCGCGGCCGGATCGCCCAGCTCGCCGATCCGCACACGCTGCTGACGGCGCCCGCGGACCTGGACGTCGCCGCCTTCCTCGGCCGTGACCGGGGCCTGCGCGGGCTCGGGCTGCGGCCGGCCGCCTCGGTCCCCGTCCGGCCGATACCCGGCGGTCCGGGCGACGACGCCGCCGGGCGGTCTCCGCACGGGGTCCGGTTCGGCGGCTGGGAGCTGATGCTGGACGACGGGCGGCGGCCGATCGGCTGGATCGACCGGGACGCGGCGGGCGCGGCCCTGGAGCCGGCGCCCGGGTTCCGGCCGGACGCCGACACCCTGCGTGCCGCCCTGGACGCGGCCGTGCTGTCCCCCACCGGGATCGCCGTCGCCCTGGACCCCGACGGCCGCGCGATCGGTACGGCCGACCGCGAGGCGGTCCTGGCCGCGCTCGCGGCCCGCCCGCCCGCCACGGCGGCCGGGACCGACAACGTCGGGACGGAGAAGGCCGCGAAGGCCGCCAAGGTCGCGCAGGTCGAGGCCACGAAGGCAGAGACCGCGAAGGCAGAGGCCACGCAGGTCGAGACGGACGGAGCCGGCGGTGGACGATGAACCGCTCGTCCGCTGGTACTGGATCGGCGACCACCTCGGCTACCTCGGCGACCTGCTCGCCGACCACGCCGTCATCGCCCTCGTCCCGGTGCTGATCGGCCTGCTGCTGGCGGTCCCGCTCGGCCTGGCCTGCACCCGGTTCCCGCGCCTCTACCAGCCGCTCGCCGCCGTCTTCAACATCGTCTACGCCCTGCCCTCGCTGGCCGTCTTCGTGGTGCTCATCCCGTACACCGGGCTCGCCACCCAGGCCACCGTGATGATCCCGCTCACCTTCTACGCGGTCGCCGTGCTGCTGCCGACCACGGTGGACGGGCTGCGCGCCGTGCCCGACCCGGTGCGGCAGGCCGCGACCGCGATGGGGTACGGGCCGTGGCACCGGCTGGCCGCCGTGGAACTGCCCGCCGCCGTCCCCTACCTGGTGGCCGGTCTGCGGGTGGCGGCCGTCTCCAGCATCTCGCTGGCCTCGGTCGGCGCGCTGGTCGGCCGGGGCGGCCTCGGCTATCTGTTCGTCGACGGCTTCCAGCGCACCTTCCCGACCCCGATCGTGGCCGGGATCGTCCTGATCGCGGTGCTCGCCCTGGCCGTGGACCTGCTGCTGGTCGGCGCCCGCCGGCTGCTCGCGCCCTGGGCCGTCCGGGAGAAGGGAGCCGGGCAGTGAACTGGTTCACCTGGCTGGGGGACTTCTTCTCCGACCCGGACCGCCGCAGCGGTTCGAACGCGATCGCCCACCGGATCGCCGAGCACCTGCTGCTCTCCGGTGAGGCCCTGCTCTACGCCGCGCTGCTGGCCGTCCCGCTCGGGCTGCTGATCGGCTACACCGGGCGCGGCGTCACCGTGGTGACCGCGATGGCCGGCGCGGCCCGCGCGCTGCCGACGCTCGGGCTGGTGACGCTGGCGGTCCTGCTCGCGGGGGTCGGCGACACCGCCGTCCTGGTGCCGCTGGTGGCGCTGGCGGCCCCGCCGCTGCTGGTCGCCGCCGTCGAGGGGGTCCGGGGCACCGACCCGGACGTGCGGGACGCGGCCCGGGGGGTCGGGCTGACGCATCCGCAGGTGCTGTGGCAGGTCTGCCTGCCGTCGGCGCTGCCGACCCTGCTGGCCGGTTTCCGGACCGCGACCGTGCAGGTCATCGCGACCGCGACGGTGGCCGCGTACGTCGGGCTCGGCGGCCTCGGCCGGTACGTCGTCGACGGGCTGGCCACCCGGGACTACGCGGCTACGGTCGGCGGCGCGCTGCTGGTCGTCCTGCTGGCCGTCGCGGCCCAGGCGTTCTTCGCCCTGCTGGCCCGGTACGCGCTCCCGCCCGGGTTGCGGGCGCAGCAGCGGGCCGCGGACCGCCGGTCGTCGTGACCGCGCGGGCCGGCGTCCCGGCCACCGTGCTTCCGGCCCCCGCCCTCCCCTCCCCTCACTTCACCTCACTTCACTCCGCTTCCGTTCCCGCTCCCGGCTTGCCCTTCCCGAGTTGACCACCCCGAGAGGACACCTGTCACCATGTCGACATTCATCCCGCTGAACGGCTCCACCGCCCCGAAGCCGGCCGGAGCGGGTCCGGTGCGCCGGACCGCCGCCGTGGCGGCCCTGGCCGCGCTCGCCCTCGCCGCGACGGCCTGCTCCTCCTCCGGCGGCGACCCGCTGGGCGGCGGCGCGTCGACCTCGGCGGCCGGCGGCGGCACCTCCGCGGCCGCCGCCCCCGGTGGGACGGTCGTGGTCGGTTCCGCGAACTTCCCCGAGAACGTGCTGCTCGGCTCGATCTACGCCCAGGCGCTCCGGGCCAAGGGCGTGAAGGTCGAGGAGAAGTTCAACATCGGCAGCCGCGAGGTGCTCTACGGGCAGCTGCAGAGCGGCAGCCTCTCCGTCCTGCCCGAGTACAACGGCGCGCTGCTCGCCTACCTGGGCGGCAAGTCGGCCGACCCGACCGCGGCGGCGGTCAATGCCGAGCTGACGAAGACGCTGCCCGCCTCGCTCGGGATCCTGGAGTCCTCCCCCGCCGAGGACAAGGACACCCTGAGCATCAGCCAGGAGAGCGCCGACAAGCTCGGGCTCAAGACCATCGCGGACCTGGCCGCCAAGGCGGGCGAGTTCACCATCGGCGGCCCGCCGGAGTTCAAGTCGCGGCAGGAGCAGCCGCTGAAGGACGTCTACGGCCTGACCTTCAAGGAGTGGAAGTCGACCGGCGAGACCACGGCCAACGCCGTCAAGGACGGCTCGATCCAGGTCGGCAACGTCTTCTCCACCGATCCGAAGATCACCCAGCTGAAGCTCGTCCCGCTCGCCGACCCGAAGAACCTCTTCGGCGCCCAGAACGTCACCCCGCTGGTCAACAAGGCCAAGGTGGACGCGACGGCGACCGGTGCACTCAACGCGGTGTCGGCCAAGCTGGACACGGCGGGGCTGCTGGCGCTGATGAAGAAGGTCGCGGTGGACAAGGAGGACCCGTCGGCGGTGGCCAAGGACTGGCTGAAGAGCAGCGGACTGTCCTGACCTCCGGGTCGGAGGGAAGCCGCCGCGGGGCGGGACCGGTCGGGAGGACGGTCCCGCCCCGCGGCGGCTTCCGCCTGCCGGCTCCGGGGCCGGCTACGGAGAGGGCGGGGCGTCGATCCCGGGTTCGGCAGATCTTCCCTTGAACGGCGCGAACATGACAGTGTGACGGCATGCGCACTCGCCTTCTCGCCGCCACCCTCACGGCATTCGCCGCGGTGAGCCTCGCCGCGTGCTCCAGCTCCGGCTCGGGCTCCGGCACCACCGCGGCCGGCACCACGGCCCCCGGCTCCCCCGGCATTTCGGCCACCGCGACCGAATCCGGGCCCGCCCCGGGAGCCACCGACACACCCGGCACGGGAGCCACCGGCACGGCCGGCAGCACCGCGGGGTCCACCCCCGGCGGGACGGCCGGCAGCTCGGCCGGAACCACCGCTGGAACGACCGCCGGGGCGGCCGGGTCCGCGACCGCGAACCCGCCCGCCCCGGCAGCCACCGGTCCCGCACCGGCCACCGGCGCCCCCGCCGACTCCCCGGCCCCGGCCGACCCCAACAAGCCGCCGGCCGAGCCCCCGGCCGCGCCGAAGCCGGCGCCGCCCACCGACGCGGGACTGCCGAGCAAGCCCGCCGCCGATGTCACGGCGCAGCTGGTGGCCGCCCTGGACGCGATCGATCCGGCGATCGTCGGCGGAAAGCCCGAGCAGGCCGTCGACCGGGCCCGCAACCAGTGCCAGGCGATGTACCAGTTCCCGAAGGACCGGGCCAAGTTGATCGAGCTGGCCGACCAGCGCTTCACGGATCCCGCCCATCCCCAGGGTTTCGGGGCCGAGAAGGCGGAAAAAATCCTCGACGCGCTGCGCACCGTTCTCTGCCCGTCGGTCTGAGCCAGGCCCGACAGGTCCCGATCGGCCCGGTGTCCTGAGCGCCGGGCCCGCCGTGGCCGCGCGCGACGACCACCCGCGCGGCCACGGCACACACCTGCCGCCGGCTCAGACGGCACTCCAGGCGGTGTCCTTGTCGTCGGACGAGATGAAGTCCATGGTTCCTCCTCTCCAGGGGTGGGCGGGCGTACGGACATGAGCGTCTGCGCGGGAGGGCCGACGGAGCGGCGCACCCGCGGACGGACGCGTACAGGTGGAACGAACAACGGGGCGACGGACGCACCGCGCGCGCCGACCGGTGCCCCGACGGACCGGAACCCGGCCCGACCGGGGCGGTCGTGACGGCGAGCGGTCGTCACGGCGAGCGATCGTCACAACGCGAGGGCGTCACAATGCGAGGGCGTCACGGCGCAAAAGGTGTTCGGGCCCGCCGACGGACCGGACGACGGACCGGCGGCGGACGAGCGGCGAGGCGAACGGACACGGTCCGGCAGTCGGCCACCGGAGGCGGCGGACGGGGACCCGGGAGCCGGGGGCTCACCCGTGCGGGCGGCAGCCGCCCTCTCTGTCGAGCTTCCAGTCGAGGTCTCGCATGACTCCGATGATGTCGGAGCGCCCGCGCCGGTCACAACCGGATTGTTCGACGGTTGACCTTTCCTCGGCCAACCTCACCCCTTCGCCGACGAACTGTTAGGACTCTTGACAGACGAGTGGTCTAGTCCAACCATAGGCATGTCGATCCGACCGGGATGCACTGTGGGGGTGTGACCACCGGCGGCTGAGGCGCTGCCCTGCCCTGCTCCGCTCCGCCCCCAGGCCCCGTCACGGCCCATGCGCGCGTCCGCGCACGCCGTCCGCCGTGCCCTGCGTCCTTGGGGTTTGCACACCCCCGAGCACCGCCCGCCGTACGGCCGAAAAGCTCCTCCCCCGGCCCGGCACGTCCACCCCGCGCGTCCGCCTCGGACGCCGCGGCACAGTCCCGCACGCTTCACCAACGTCCTGCCCCACCACGTCTGTTGGAGAACCCATGCGTCTACCCAGAACACTCAAGGCCGCCCTGACGGCCTGTGTCACGCTCGTCGCGTCCGCCGGCCTGGTCGCCGGCGCGACGTCGGCGGGCGCGGCGCCGACCGGCCCGGCCACCGCCGAGGTCACGGCGGCGGCGACCCCGCTCCCCACCCGGGTGTTCGCCCCCTACTTCGAGGCCTGGACCGGCGAGAGCCCGGCCACGCTGGCCGCGCAGTCCGGCGCCAAGTACCTGACGATGGCGTTCCTGCAGACCGCCACCAAGGGCTCCTGCACGCCGTACTGGAACGGCGACACCTCGCTGCCCGTCGCGCAGTCCTCGTTCGGCGCCGACTTCGCCAGGATCCGTGCCAACGGCGGCGACGTCATCCCGTCGTTCGGCGGCTACACCGCCGACACCACCGGCACCGAACTGGCCGACAGCTGCACCGACGTCAACCAGATCGCCGCCGCGTACGAGAACCTCATCACCACGTACGAGATCAGCCGGATCGACCTCGACATCGAGGTCGACTCGCTGGACAACTCGGCCGGTGTCGACCGCCGCAACAAGGCGATCAAGCTGGTCCAGGACTGGGCCGCCGCCAACGGCCGGCAGATCCAGTTCTCCTACACGCTGCCGACCACCACCAGCGGACTCGCCGCCAGCGGACTCGCGGTGCTGAGGAACGCCGTCACCAACAACGCCAAGATCGACGTCGTCAACATGATGACGTTCGACTACTACGACAACGCCGCCCACGACATGGCGGCCGACACCCAGACCTCCGCCACCGGCCTGTACAACCAGCTGGCGAAGCTCTACCCGACCAAGACCCCGGCGCAGCTGTGGGGTTCGATCGGCATCACCGAGATGATCGGCGTCGACGACTTCGGCCCGGCGGAGACCTTCACCCTCGCCAACGCCACCACCGTCTACAACTGGGCGGTCTCGAAGGGCATCAACACGCTGTCCTTCTGGGCGCTGCAGCGCGACAACGGCAGCTGCGCCGGCGCCGGCGCCCGTGACGACTGCTCCGGAATCGCCCAGAACACCTGGGACTTCACCAAGATCTTCGCCCCGTTCACCAGCAACACCCAGCCGGTGAACGACTTCTCGGTCGGCGTGAACCCCAACTCGGGCACCGTCGTGGCCGGTTCCTCGGCGACCGCGACCATCAGCACCGCGGTGGTCTCCGGTTCGGCGCAGAGCGTCAACCTCACCGTGAGCGGCGCCCCGGCCGGCGTCACCGCCACCGTCAACCCCGGTAGCGTGACCGCCGGTTCCCCCGCGACACTCACCGTCGCCACCACCGCCGGGGCCGCCCCCGGGACCTACCCGCTGACCGTCACCGGCACCGCCGCCTCCGGCAGCCACACCAGCACCTACACGCTGAAGGTGACGAGCACCCAGCCCGGCAACGACTTCTCGGTCGGCGTGAGCCCCGCCGCCGGTTCGGTGACCGCCGGCTCCTCGACGACCGCGACCGTCGGCACGACCGTGGTCTCCGGCTCGGCGCAGAGCGTCAACCTCACCGTGAGCGGCGCCCCGGCCGGGGTCACCGCCACCGTCAACCCGGGCACCGTGACCGCCGGTTCCTCGGCGACGCTCACCGTCGCCACCACCGCCGCCACCACCCCGGGCAGCTACCCGCTCACGGTGACCGGCACCGCCGCCTCCGGCAGCCACACCAGCACCTACACGCTGACCGTCACCGGCGTCACGCCGCCCGGCGGTCTCGTGAACGGCGGCCTGGAGACCGGCAGCCTCGGCCCGTGGACCTGCCAGACCGGCGGCAGCGTGGTCGGCACCCCGGTCCACTCCGGCTCGTACGCGCTCCAGGCCGCGGCCAACGCGTCCCAGACCGGCCAGTGCTCGCAGACCGTCACCCTGGCGCCCAACAAGGCCTACACCCTGACCGGCTGGGTCCAGGGCAGCTACGCCTACGTCGGCGTGAGCGGCGGCGCCACCGGCTCCACCTGGACCAGCGCCTCCGGCTGGACCAAGCTCAGCGTCCCGTTCACCACCGGCGCCTCCGGGACCGTCACCGTCTACCTGCACGGCTGGTACGGCCAGGGCAGCGTCTACGGCGACGACTTCTCGATCGCCTGACGGTCGTCGGACCGACCGCGCGGGCGGGAGGTGTTGAAGGACGCATGACGGCGGCCGGCTGACCGCCACCGTCGGTCCTCGTCCACCGGCCGGCCCGCCCCATTCCCCCGCCGGGGTGCCACGACAGCTGGTCGTGGCACCCCGGCGGACTCCGTTCAGCGGCCTCCGGGGACCGGGACCGCCCGGGCCGGGGCCGGAACGGCTACGCCGCGGCCGGCTCCGTCGCATCGGCCGGGGCGGTCCGCACGGGCCGCAGGAGCAGCAGGTAGGACGCCGCGGAGAGCAGCGCGCAGCTGAGCACGACGACCGCGAGCAGCACCGCCGACGGGCTGCCGCCCAGGCTGCTGAGCGGGGCGACCACGGCCCCGCAGAGGAAGGTGCCGGTGCCGAGGAGCGCGGAGGCGGAACCGGCGGACTGCGGGGCGACCAGGCTCAGCGCGCGGGCGGCCGAGTTCGGCAGGACCATGCCGAGGCCGGCCATCATCACGAACAGCGAGGCGCACACCGCGACCAGCCCGAGGTCCCAGACGGCCGTGACCAGGACCAGGGACACCCCGGCGGCGATCATCACCGCGAGGCCCGTGCGCATCAGCGCCCCGGCGGTGAACCGGGGTGCGAGGACCCGCCCGTTGAGCTGGGTGGCGCCGACGATCGCCACCGAGTTGAGCCCGAACAGCAGGCTGTAGGTCTGCGGCGACACGTGGTAGACGTGCTGGAGCACCACCGAGGAACCGCTGATGTAGCCGAACAGCGCGCCGAAGGCGAACGTGCTGGTCAGCAGCAGCCCCAGGAACGGCATGTTGCGCAGGAGCCCGCCCATGGTGCGCAGGGTGCCGCTCAGGCCGCCGGCGCGCCGGGCGGAGGCCGGGAGGGTCTCGCGCAGGGCGGCGAAGGCCACCAGGGTGAGGAGGAGGCCGAGGGCGGCCAGTGCGCCGAAGGTGCCGCGCCAGGAGGTGAAGCGCAGCATCTGGGCGCCGAAGAGCGGCGCGAGGATCGGGGCCAGGCCGGATATCAGGGTGATCGAGGCGAGGAAGCGGATCATCGCGACGCCCTCGAAGCGGTCGCGGGCGACGGCCCGGCCGATGACCAGTCCGGCGGCGCCCGCGGCGCCCTGGACGAAGCGTGCCGCGATCAGCACGGTCAGGTCGGGCGCGATCACGCAGACGATGCTGGCGAGGGTGTAGACGACGAGTCCGGCGAGCAGGGGCGGCCGGCGCCCGAAGCGGTCGCTGAGCGGCCCGAAGATCAGCTGCCCGGCGGCCACACCGAACATCGAGAAGGTGAGGGTGAGCTGGACGGCGGCCGGTTCGGCGACGAGGTCGTCGGCGATCGCGGGCAGACCGGGCAGGTAGAGGTCGGTGGTGAGGGGTCCCAGGGCGACCAGGCCGCCGAGGACGACGATGGCGGCGCGGCCGGTCGCGCCGGTGGCGGCAGCGTCGGCGGCATCGACGGGAGTGGCGGGGGCGGTCGACGTGTCACCGGCAGAGCCGGCGGTCGGACCAGGCATGGGGCTCCTCTCGGAACGAGCACGGCGATCGTGCTCGCTCCGTCCTACCCCAGCGCCCCGGGCCACCGACAGCCGGGGCGGCCGCCCGGCCCATTTCGCTGCCGGGCGGGAGCCCCGGAGCGGGGCCCCTGAGCGGGGGCGTCAGCGCGGGAGCCCCGGAGCGGGAGCGTCAGCGCCGGAGTGCCAGCGCGGGGGCGTCAGCGCGGGAGCCGCTCGGCGCGGAGGGCGGCCTGCACGGCGGCGCCGTCCTGCCACGCGTAGAGCTGGTTGCCGGTCAGGGTGACCTTGTAGTGGCCGCAGGAGCCGGTGACCTTCGAGGTGATCCCCTCCGGGAACCAGCCCGCCTTGAGCGTGACCGGCGCCAGGTGGTTGCCCTTGGTGGTCGCGGTGGTCGTGCAGCCGGCGGGCAGCCGCCCCTCGGGGACGGTGGCGCGCAGCAGGCGGTCGTCGCCGGTGGTGGACATCAGGTAGCGGACCGAGGAGGCGTTGTCGGGCAGCCAGGTCGGCATCGAGCGGCGGTCGGCCTTGGCCTCGCTGCCGCTGGCGTAGGTGGCCTGCTCCTGGTGCCGGCCGTCGTACCACTCGGCGACCCTCGGCCCGACCGCCACGGTGGCGACGGCGGCGGCCATGCCCGTACCGACCACTCCGATGGCGATCTTGCCCGCGATGCCGTTCATGCCCGTGTGTCCTCTCCTGCGCCCTGCTGCTCAGCGTCCGCTCCCGGGCACCCCGTCGGGGCCGGGAGCGGCTCCCCGTTGTCTTCCATCCTGGTGGGCACCGGGGGGCCCTGACGTCACCAGGAGGTCTTGATCCACCGCCGTCCTTGGGGGGTACGACCTCCACCTTGAGAGGTACACGGGGCTAACCGGTCTCGGGGTTCACCCCGGACGAGCCTGGCCCGGGACCGGTCGGCGCGCAGCCCGGCCGGGGCCGCCCGGGTGCCGCGACGGCGTGTCGCTCACCCGGTCGCCGGACGGTCCGCGGCGGGCGTGCCGCCGTTCCGGTGACCGGCCGGCGGCGGGTGTCAGGCTGCCGCCGCCGCGGGCACGGCGACCGGGAAGGGGCGGCCGTCCAGGGTCCAGTGCGGGTCGATCGGCCGGCCGAGGGCGGCGTAGACCTGGGCCGCGACGTCGGGGTGGCGGATCTCCCCGGTGGGCGGGGCGGCGGGGATGCCGGGTCCGGCGCAGGCCACCCAGGCGGTGCGCTCCTCGACGGTCCGCCCGCCGTGGCCGCCGACGTCCACGTGGCCGTGGTCGGTGACGACGATGACCGTCCAGGCCTCCTCGGCGTGGCCGGGCCGGGCGCGGACCGCGTCCAGGAGCCGGCCGAGCCGCTCGTCGGCGGCGCGCATCGAGGCCCGGTACTCCTCGCCGCAGCCGAGGAAGTGCGCGGTCTCGTCGACGGCGCCGAGGTAGACGAAGGAGGCTTCCGGGTCCGCGTCGCGCAGCACGTCCACGGCCTCCCGGGTGACCTCCTCGTCGACGGCCTCCCAGGCTTCCGGGGTGTCCTCGGCGGGGGCGACGTAACAGAGGCGGCCGGGCGCGCGGAACAGCGGTCCGCCGGACTCGCCGATCACCAGCGGGTCCCAGCCGGCCGCGACGAAGGTACGGCGCCGGTCGCCCCGGGCCAGCCGGGTGGTGAAGTCGGGGAAGACGTCGAGCCGGTTGCCGCCGAGGTGGTTGCCCCAGACGCCGTGCTTGGCGGGCTCCACACCGGTCACGATGGTGGCCCAGCACGGTCCGGACATGGTGGGCGTGGACTCCGCCACCGTCACGGGCGCCAGGAAGCCGGCCTCGGCGACCTCCGCGAGCCTCGGCATCGGGACCTGCTCCAGCAGGTCGTACCGGACGCCGTCGATCCCGACGACGAGGACCCGGGGGCGCGGCAGCGGCGGTACGGACATGAGGGGGCGGTTCCTTTCACGGTGCGGGTGCCGACCGCGCCCGCACCGTGGCGGGCGGCGGCGACCGGGCCATGTTTCACCGCCCGCCGAACCGCGAGGTTGCCTCCCGGACAACGCGGGATGTCCTGGCCGTGTCCGACCGGAGCCGGTCGACACAGCCCGACGCCGACCGACGCAGACCGACACAGGCCGGCCGACCGGTGACGACCGGTGACGACCGGTAACGGCCGGTGACGGCCGGTCGGTCGTCACCGGTGACTCGTCACGGTGGGCCGTCGGGCCGTTCATGGGCGCGGAACCAGGCACGAAGCCAGTCATGAACGGCCCGGACGGGTACCGGTTTTCGGGTGCGCCGGGCCCCGGCCGGCGGGTCAGTGGTAGGCGGGTCAGTGGTAGGCGGACTCGCCGGTGATCGCCTCGCCGAGGACGAGGGTGTGGATCTCGCTGGTGCCCTCGTAGGTGAGCACCGACTCCAGGTTGTTGGCGTGCCGCAGGACCGGGTACTCGGTGGTGATGCCGTTGGCGCCGAGCACGGTGCGGGCGCTGCGGGCGATCTCCAGCGCGGCCCGGACGTTGTTGAGCTTGCCGAAGCTGACGTGTGCCGGGCGGGCCGCGCCCTCGTCCTTGAGCCGGCCGATCCGCAGGGCGACCAGGTAGGCCTTCTCGACCTCCAGCATCATCTCGACCAGCTTCTGCTGGGTGAGCTGGAACCCGGCGATCGGGCGGCCGAACTGGACCCGGCTCTTCGCGTAGTCGAGGGCGGCGGTGTAGCAGTCGCGGGCGGCGCCGACGGTGCCCCAGAGGATGCCGTAGCGGGCCTCGTTGAGGGAGGACAGCGGTCCGCGCAGCCCGGTGACGCCGGGCAGGACGGCGTCGGCCGGCAGGACCACCTCGTCGAAGGCGAGCTCGCTGGTCACCGAGGCGCGCAGGGAGAGCTTGCCGTGCACGTCGGTGGCGGTGAAGCCGGGCATGCCGGGTTCGACCAGGAAGCCCCGGACGCCCTCCTCGGTCTGCGCCCAGACCACCGCGACGTCGGAGAGGGAGCCGTTGGTGATCCACATCTTGGAGCCGGAGAGCACCCAGTCCGCGCCCTCGCCGGCGCCCTTGCGGCGGGCGCGGGTGCGCATGTTGGCGGGGTCGGAGCCGAAGTCCGGTTCGGTGAGGGCGAAGCAGCCGATCAGTTCGCCGGCGGCGAGTCCGGGCAGCCAGCGCTGCTTCTGCTCCTCGGAGCCGAACGCGTGGATGGAGCGCATCGCCAGCGAGCCCTGGACCGAGACGAAGCTGCGCAGGCCCGAGTCGGCGGCCTCCAGTTCCATGCAGGCGACCCCGTAGGCGACGGCGGTCGAGCCGGCGCAGCCGTAGCCGTCGAGGTGCATGCCCAGCACGCCGAGGGCGCCGAGTTCGGGGGCGAGTTCGCGGGCGGGGAAGACCCCGCGCTCGAACCAGTCGCCGATGTGCGGGCGGATCCGGTCCTCGGTGAACTTCCGCACGGTGTCGCGGACGAGCCGCTCCTCGTCGGTGAGCAGGTCACCGACGGCGAGCAGGTCGGCGGGGTCGATCCTGGTCGGCTTCGCCATGGAAGCTCCTTGTAGTCTCGGCGGCGCGAACCGGTCGCGGCGTCGGGACCGGTCGCGGCACGAACCGGTCGCGGCGTTGGGTACCGGCGAGTATTGCGCACCGGCCGCCTCCCGGGACCGTCGGAAACGAGGGAGTGAGCATGTACACAGTCCGGCCGGTGACGGCGGAGGAACTGCTTGGCGCGGCCGAGCGGCTGGGCGGGCTGCTGGCGGACACCGTCGACGGCGGCGCGTCCGTCGGCTTCCTCGCTCCGCTCGACCCCGGCGCGGCGGCCGACTGGTGGCGGGCGCTGGCCCCGGACGTCGGGGCGGGGCGGCTGCTGCTCTGGGTCGCACACCCGGAGGCGGGTTCCGGCTCGGGCGCCGACGCGGACCGGCGGATCGCGGGGACGGTGCAGTTGCGGCCGGCGTCGACCGCCAACGGCCGGCACCGGGCGGAGGTGGCCAAGTTGATGGTCCACCGGGCGGACCGGGGCCACGGTCTGGCCGGCCGGCTGCTGGCGGCCCTGGAGGCGGCGGCCGTCGGGCGCGGGATCCGGACCCTGGTGCTCGACACCGAGACGGACAGCCCCGCCGAGCGCCTGTACGCGGCGGCGGGCTGGACCAGGGTCGGCTCGGTGCCGGACTTCGCGACCGACCCGGCGGGGGCTCCGCGCGCGACGACCGTCTACTACAAGGCGCTGCCGGTACCCGCCGCCGGTACCGCCCCGGTGTGCTGAGCGGTCGCGTCGCTACGATGACCGCTTTCGCGTACGGACGAGGCACAAGGGGTGGACCGTGGGACGTTGGGCCGTGGTGGTCGAGGAGACCGAGGGCGTCGGGGACGACCGGATCTGGGGCAGCAAGGTGCTCGCCGAGGTGGCGGGCACCCGGGAGGACGCCGTCGCCGAACTGCGGCGGCTCGTCCCGACCTACACCCCGCAGCACCCGTTCAACGCCCGGCGGCGCAGGCTGCTGCGGGACGGTGACAGCTATCTGCTGATCCTTCAGGGGAGCATGCGGGACTACCACTGCGTGTTCAGGGTGTGGGAGCTGCTGTGGGACAGCAAGCACCCCGAGGTGCAGCAGGAGCGGCTCGCGGCGGCCCAGGCCCGGGAGGCGGAGGCCGGCTGACGCCCGCGCCCCCGGCGGGGCTTCAGGCGACGCCGCACAGCCGGAGCACCGCCGTGGTCGCGGCGGCCGCGACCACCACGAGCGGGAACGGCGCGCGCCGCAGCGCGAGGACGCCCGCGACCAGGACGCCGGCCGGCCGGGCCCAGCCGGCGAAGTCGTGGCCCCGGGTGAGCGCGCCGGTCGCGATCAGGGCGACGAGCAGCACGGCGGCGGCGACGGCGAGCAGGTGGCGCAGCCGGTCCGAGACGGTGATCCGGCTGCCGAGCAGGGGCCCGGCCAGCCGGAAGGCGTAGGTGCCGGCGGCGAGCAGGAGGACGGCGAGCAGGGACATCAGTGGACCTCCTCGGCGACGGACCGGGGTTCGCCCTCGGCCACGGCGGCGGGGTCGCCTCCGGACGCGGCCGGTGCCGGGGCCGCCGGAGCCGGTGCCGGGGCCGCCGGGCGGCCCGCGAACAGCAGCCCGGCCAGGGCGAGCAGCACCGGCAGACCGGCCGGGACGAACGGGATGGCGGCCACGGCGACGGCCGCGCCGGTCAGGGCGGCGGTGCGGGTGCGGCGGTCGGTGAGCGAGGGCAGGACGAGGGCGAGCAGGACGGCGGGGAAGGCCGCGTCCAGTCCGAGCGCGTCGGTGTCGCCGATCAGCCCGCCGGCCAGCGCGCCGACGAGGACGGAGGCGTTCCAGACCACGAACAGCAGGAAGCCGCAGACCCAGTACGCCGCCCGGCGCCGCCGCGGGTCGGACTCGAGCAGGGTGAAGGCGACGGACTCGTCGGTGAGCAGGTGCGCGCCGAGCAGCCTGCGCCGGCGAGGGCCGTCCAGGACGTCGGAGACGGTGAAGCCGAAGGGCAGCAGGCGGGCGTTGAGGGCGAGGCCGGTGACGACGGCGGCGAGCGCGCCACCGCCGGAGAGCACGACGCCGACGGCGGCGAACTGCGCGCCTCCGGCGTAGACGAGGACGGACATGGCGACCGGCACCCAGAGGGGGAGGCCGCCGGAGACGGAGATCGCCCCGAACGAGATGCCGACCAGGGCGCCCGCGAGGCAGACCAGGGCGATGTCACGGAGCGTGGAACGTTCGAGGGTTCGGAGGAGCGAACGCATGTCCAGTAGAGTGAACCAGAGAGGTTTCGTTCGTCAAGGCGAACACTTGGACCTGTGGAGCGAACGCTGATGAGTGGAAGCAACAGCGGACCCGGCGCCGGCGCCTCCGGGAGCGAGCTGATCGAGCTGATCTCGGTGTCCGTCCGGCGCGAGCGCGAACGCGCCGGGCTGTCGATGGCCGAGCTGGCCCGCCGGGCGGGAATCGCCAAGTCGACTCTCTCCCAGCTGGAGTCGGGCGTCGGCAACCCGAGCGTGGAGACGCTGTGGGCGCTCGGCGTCGCGCTGGACGTGCCGTTCAGCCGGCTGGTCGACCCGCCGCGCCCGGTGGTCCGGGTGGTGCGGGCCGGCGAGGGCCCGGTCACCCACTCCGAGCGGGCCGACTACGCCGCGACCCTGCTGGCCTCCTGCCCGCCCAACGCCCGGCGCGACATCTACCGGATCGAGGCCGAGCCGGGCGAGACCCGGGCCTCCGACCCGCACATGCCGGGCACCGTCGAGCATGTGCTGCTGGGCGCCGGACGGGCGCTGGCCGGGCCGGCCGACGCGCCCGTCGAGCTGGGCCCGGGCGACTACGTGAGCTACCCGGGCGACGCCCCGCACGTGTTCCGGGCCCTGGCGCCGGGCACCCTCGCGGTGATCGTGATGGAGCACGTCTGAGGCCGCCCGGCGGGCCTGCGCACCGGCCGGTCGACCGGGGCTAGAGCTTCAACAGCCGGTCCAGGAACGGGTTGCCGAACACCCGGTGCGGGTCGTGGCGGTCCAGGACGGTGACCGCCTCGTCCCAGCCGGCCCCGCCGCCGGCGCGGTGGCTGGCGGGAACGACCCGGTCCAGCATGTCCGGGTCGGCCCAGGCGGCGTCCTCGGTGTAGGCCCAGCCCTTGGACCACTCGACGCGCAGACCGGCCCGGGTGCCGTCGAAGGAGCGCAGCAGGGCCTGTTCGAGGTCCCGGGCGAAGCGGTGCAGCCCGGGCGTGCCGGGGAAGGCGAGCACGTCGAGCCAGACCGCGGTGTCCCACTCGGGCCGGTCGGGGCGCGGGCGCAGCGCGGAGAGCAGCGGCGGCCGGGCGCCGGGCACCCCGGACCACGCCGGGTCGTCCGTGCCGGTGACCCGGATCTCCACCGCGCCGTTCACCGGGAACTCGCCGCGGGACCGGTAGTCGTCGAGCAGCCGCCGGTACAGGTCGGCGAATTCGGCCACCACCCACTGGAGGTCGGCGCGCCGGGCGAGGATCGCGTAGCCGTTCGCCGTGACCCGCAGGGTGGTCGGGCGGACGTACTGGAGCAGGGTGCGGGAGGGGCCCCAGAGGTCGGAGTGCAGGCCGCCGGCGAGCAGGTGGGTGAGCACCTCGCCGGTGAGCAGGTCGCGGATCAGCCCGCCGGAGAGCAGGACATCGGTGAGGTCGCCGGTGAGTCCGATCTTGGCGATCAGGTACTGGAGTTGGCCGAACAGCGGGGCGGATCCCCAGGCTCCGGCGACGAGTTGGCCGGCCAGCCGGGCGACCGGTTCCGGAATCGAGTCCGAGAAGGGGTAGTTGTAGGGCTCGTCGACGGCGCGGGAGCCGAACGGGCGGTTCGGGGCGATGCTCCAGGTCTTCAGCCACGGCCGGTCGGTGTAGGCGAACCAGATCGCCTCGGCCCGGCCGTCGCGGTCGACGAAGTCGGCGAAGGTGCGCGGGCGGGAGAGGCCGCCGAGCCCGGCCGTGGTGCCGGGGCGGGCGAAGAGCTCGGTGGCCGGGATGTCCAGCCGGCTGACGCAGCGCAGCGGGCGGTCGGCGCCGGCCCGGAGCACCACCTCGGTGACGAACGCCCGGCCGAGGTGGACCAGGAAGGCGGCGCTGTCCGCCTCGGACCGGTCGAAGGTCCGCAGGGTGTAGCGGTCGGTGGCCGGGTCGAGGACGACGGCGGTCAGCCGGGTCACCTGGTTGCTGACCGAGCCGTAGCCGTGTCCGTCGGCGCGGGCTTCGCCGGCGGCGGGGACGGCGGTGCCGTGGCCGCCGATCGCGAGCACGCCGCCGACGGTCAGTTCGCCGGGGGCGGGGACGGCGGTGAGGCCGAGGCCGCGGTCGGCCAGGTGGGCGAGCAGTGCCTCCATGGTGGCGCCGGTCTGGGCGCGGACGGTGGTGGGCGAGTCGGCGGTGACGGCGGTGAGGTGGCGGGTGGTGTCGAGCAGCAGCACCCGGGCCGACTCGGGGGTCCCGTCGGCGACGGTGAGCGGTGCCCAGGTGTGCCGGTGGCCCTGGGCGCGCAGGCGCCAGCCGTGGGCGCGGGCCCAGTCGGCGAGCGCCGGGACCTCCTCGGGGGTGCGCGGGGTGCAGGTCCAGAGCTGGTCGGTGCCGACCTCGCCGGACCAGTTCCGGTAGACGCGCTGGAACAGTTCGGTGCCGGCGGGCAGGTCGGGCGGGACGGGGGCGGCGGCCCGGGCGCTGTCCGGTCCGACGGTGCCGCTCACCAGCCAGCCGGTGGTGCCGAGCGCGGCGGAGAGGCCGAGGAGACGGCGGCGGCTGAGGCTGCGGTCGCCCGGCTCCCCGGGCGCCGGGTCGGGGGCGGCGCGGTCCTCCGGGCCCTGTCCGTCGTGGTGCCGATGGTGCTGGTGGTCCGGTGCTGCCGTCATGCCCGCCCCTGTGTCCGGTGGACTTTCGTCCGGTGTCTCCCCCGATTCCGGGTGAGCGTACGAAGCAGCCGCCGGGGTGCCCCGCCACGGCTCGTGATCTTCACTCGAAGGAATGAACCTTGCCGGATTTCCCGGTGGGCTCATAGGTTGATCGTGATCGTCGTCGCCCGACCTTCTTCCGTCCCCGCTTTTGCCGTTCCCGAGCTGCTGCCGTCCCCGATCTTCTCCGGAGGCCCCACCGTGCCCGCGCCCGCGCCCCTGACCGTCGCCGTCGCCCAGCCCGCCTGCGCCGAACCGGGCCGGCCCGACACCGTCGCGGTCAACGTCGAGCGCCACGCCGCCGCCGTCCGGGAGGCCGGCGCCGCCCGGCTGGTGGTCTTCCCCGAGCTCTCCCTCACCGGCTACGACCTCGCCGCGCCCTCGGTCGACCCGTCCGACGAGCGCCTCGCGCCGCTGGTCGCCGCCTGCGCCGCGACCGGCGCCACCGCCCTGGTCGGCGCGCCGGTGACCGACCCCGACGGCCGCGACTTCATCGCCACCATCGCCGTCACCGGCGAGGGCGCCGCGGTCGCCTGCCGCAAGACGAACCTCTACGGGAACGAGCCCGAGCGCTTCGCCGCCGCCGAGCGGCCCGCCCTGCTGGAGCTGGACGGCTGGCGGCTGGGCCTGGCGATCTGCGCCGACGCCGCCGACCCCGGGCACGCCGAGCGGCTGGTCGGGCTCGGCGCCGAGGCGTACGTCGCCTCCACCCTGTACGGGGCGGGCCCGGAGGCGCTGGCCACCAAGGCGGCCCGCTACCCGGCGCGGGCGGCGGACAACGGCGTCTGGGTGGTGCTGGCGACGGCCGCCGGGCCGAGCGGCGAGTTCGCCGCCAGCTCGGGCGGCTCGGGCGTCTGGGCCCCGGACGGCAGCGAGGTCGCCAAGGCGGGCACCGGGACGGGCGAGGTGGTGACCGCCGTCCTGGGGTAGTCATCAGCGGGTAGTCATCAGCGTCGGGTCCGGACACGTCGGTGTCCGGACCCGCGGGCGCGCGCCGGCCCGGAAATACCCCGGGCCGGCGCGCGGCTGTGGTCAGCGGAAGCCGAACCCGGCCGGAGCGGGGACCCTGGATCCGCAGGGGTCCCCGGCCCCCGGTCCGACCGGGACCGTTCAGGAGGTGCAGCGCACGATGGGTGACGAGCAGTACCGGATCGAGCACGACTCGATGGGCGAGGTGCGGGTGCCGGCCGCGGCGAAGTGGCAGGCGCAGACGCAGCGCGCGGTGGAGAACTTCCCGGTGTCCGGCCAGCGCCTGGAGCCGGCGCACATCGCCGCGCTGGCGCGGATCAAGGCCGCCGCCGCGCGGGTCAACGCCAGGCTGGGCGTCCTGGACGAGGAGACCGCCGGGGCGATCGTGTCCGCCGCCGAGGAGGTCGCGACGGGCCGGTGGGACGGGGAGTTCCCGGTCGACGTGTTCCAGACCGGCTCGGGCACCTCGTCCAACATGAACGCCAACGAGGTGATCGCCACCCTGGCCGGCGAGCGCCTCGGCCGGCCGGTCCACCCCAACGACCACGTCAACGCCAGCCAGTCGTCCAACGACGTGTTCCCGTCCTCGATCCACATCGCCGCCACCGCCGCCGTCAGCCACGACCTGATCCCCGCGCTGGAGCACCTGGCCGAGGCGCTGGAGCGCAAGGCGGCGGAGTTCGCGGGCGTGGTCAAGGCCGGCCGGACGCACCTGATGGACGCCACCCCGGTCACCCTGGGGCAGGAGTTCGGCGGCTACGCGGCGCAGGTCCGGCACGGGCGGGAGCGGCTGCTGGCCACCCTGCCCCGGGTCGCGGAACTGCCGCTCGGCGGCACCGCGGTGGGCACCGGCATCAACACCCCGCCCGGCTTCGCGGCGGCGGTGATCGAGGAGGTCGCGCGCGCCACCGGGCTGCCGCTGACCGAGGCCCGCGACCACTTCGAGGCGCAGGGCGCGCGGGACGGCCTGGTCGAGCTGAGCGGCCAGCTGCGCACCGTGGCCGTCGGGTTCACGAAGATCGCGAACGATCTGCGGTGGATGGGCTCGGGCCCGCGCACCGGCCTGGGCGAACTGAACCTCCCCGACCTCCAGCCCGGCTCCTCGATCATGCCGGGCAAGGTGAACCCGGTCCTGCCGGAGGTGGTGCTGATGGTCTCCGCCCAGGTGATCGGCAACGACGCCACCGTGACGGTGGCCGGGGCGAGCGGGAACTTCGAGCTCAATGTGATGCTGCCGGTGATCGCCCGCAACGTCCTGGAGTCGGTCCGGCTGCTCGCCAACAGTGCCCGACTGCTGGCCGACCGGGCCGTGGACGGCATCACCGCCAACGTCGAGCGGGCCCGGGAGTACGCGGAGTCCTCGCCCTCGGTGGTCACGCCGCTGAACCGGTACATCGGCTACGAGGAGGCGGCCAAGGTCGCCAAGCAGGCGCTGGCGGAGCGGAAGACGATCCGCCAGGTGGTCCTGGAGCGCGGGTACGTCGAGCAGGGGCGGCTCACGCTCGGGCAGTTGGACGAGGCGCTGGACGTCCTGCGGATGACCCGGCCGTAACGGCGGCCGGCACCGGGACACGCGCCCGGGGCGCGGACGGCGGCCTCGCCGTTCCGCGCCCCGGGTGTCGGGCTTCCGTCGGACGTCAGCTCTTCGCTCGGCCCGCCCGGCCGAGTCGCATCGCGGCTCCGTTCGACGTCATGGTGGCCATCGAGATGGCGGCGAGCCCCAGCAGGAACATCACGCCACCCGCGATCATGCAGGTCACGATGTTCTTGCCCCGGTTCACCTCACCCGAGACGACCCACGGCGAGACGAACGTCCACGCGCCGAGCAGGGTCGCGGCCCAGGCCCGTGCGTGAGTGCGCTCGTACGCCGAGCCGTAGCCGGCCATCAGCACGCAGTAGGCGATGCCGACGATCAGGCAGGTGACGGTCAGCGTGCTGAAAGCGGTGAAGCCGACGATCCATGGCGAGGCCGCCAGGAACAGACCGGCCAGGACGGCCAGGGCCTCGACGGCCTGGGCCCGTGGGGTCAGAGTGACCCGCTCGTAGTGCTCCCGGAGTTCGACGATGTCCGGATGGTGCTCCATGCCCATCGGAATCTGGGTAGACACCGATACCACCTCCTAGGTCTGGAACATGGGGGCGCAAGCCCAGTACCATTCTGGCGCCGTTGGACCGTTTTGCACCTTTTCGCCGGGGAAGCTACCCTGCCCGCCCGCCGGCCCGCCCCCTTCCGTCCGACGGGTGACCTCCGTCTCAACCCCGCCCGCCGCCATTGCGTATGCAACTCGTTGCATAGCAGGATGCCGCTCATGGCACTGGAGCACGCGATCCTCGTCTCGCTGCTGGAGCAGCCCGGTTCCGGCTACGAGCTGGCCCGGCGCTTCGACCGGTCCATCGGCCGCTTCTGGACCGCCACCCACCAGCAGATCTACCGGGTGCTGCGGCGGATGGAGACGGACGGCTGGATCTCGGTCGAGGAGGTCGCCCAGGACGGGCGGCCGGACAAGAAGGTGTACTCGGCGGCCGCGCCCGGCCGGACCGCGCTCGCCGCCTGGCTGCGCGAGCCCGTCGAGGCGGAGACGGTCCGCCACGAGCTCGCCGTGCGGATCCGCGCGGCGGCCTTCGACGACCCGGCCGCGCTGATCCCCGAGGTCGAACGGCACCGGGACGGCCACGCCGCCCTGCTCGCCCACTACCTCTACGGCGAGGGGCGCGACTTCCCGGCGCCGGACACGCTCGACGCCCGGCAGCGGCTCCAGCACGTGGTGCTGCGCGGCGGGATCGAGTACGAGCGGATGACGCTCGCCTGGCTGGACGACGTGCTCGCCACCCTGCGCGAGCTGGCCGCGGACGCCGCCGCCCCCTCGTCCGGCACCGGCACCGCCGGCACCGCCGGCACCGCCGCCCCCACCGACTGACCCCGCGTACTCCGCGCGCCACGCTCCACCCACACCCTCAGCTCTCCACCTCTCCACCCTCGACCCCCGGGAGCCCGCGATGCTCTTCAACCCGCGTTCCTACGACCCCGCGCAGTTCGACGAGCCGACCCGCCGGCTGCTGCGCGCGACCGTCGACTGGTTCGAGTCGCGCGGCAAGAAGGCGCTGATCGACACCTACATCGATCGCAGCTGGTACGCCGACTTCCTCGAATTCGCCGCCAAGGAAGGCCTGTTCGCCGAGTTCCTGACGCCGTCCGCGGCCGACCCGGACAAGCGCTGGGACACCGCCAGGATCGCCGAGCTGAACGAGATCCTCGGCTTCTACGGCCTCGGCTACTGGTACACCTGGCAGGTCACCATCCTGGGCCTCGGCCCGGTCTGGCAGAGCGAGAACGAGGCCGTCCGGGCGCGGGCCGCCAAGCTCCTGTCCGAGGGCCATGTGATGGCGTTCGGGCTCTCCGAGCGCAGCCACGGCGCCGACATCTACTCGACCGACATGATCCTCACCCCGGACGGCGAGGGCGGCTTCACCGCCACCGGCTCCAAGTACTACATCGGCAACGGCAATGTCGCCGGCCTGGTCTCGGTGTTCGGCCGCCGCTCGGACGTCGAGGGGCCGGAGGGCTACGTCTTCTTCGCCGCCGACAGCCGCCACGAGGCGTACCACCTGGTCAAGAACGTCGTGAACGCCCAGATGTACGTCAGCGAGTTCCGGCTGGAGGCGTACCCGGTCCGCGCCGAGGACGTGCTGCACACCGGCAAGGCCGCCTTCGACGCCGCGCTGAACACCGTCAACGTCGGCAAGTTCAACCTCTGCACCGCCTCCGTGGGCATCTGCGAGCACGCGATGTACGAGGCCGTGACGCACGCCCACAACCGGGTGCTCTACGGCAAGAAGGTCACCGACTTCCCGCACGTGCGGCGCGAGTTGACCGACGCCTACGCGCGACTGGTGGCGATGAAGCTCTTCGCCGCCCGCTCGGTGGACTACTTCCGCACCGCCTCCCCCGAGGACCGCCGCTACCTGCTCTTCAACCCGATGACCAAGATGAAGGTCACCACGGAGGGCGAGAAGGTCATCGACCTGATGTGGGACGTCATCGCGGCCAAGGGCTTCGAGGCGGACACCTACTTCGACAAGGCCGCCAAGGACATCCGGGGCCTGCCGAAGCTGGAGGGCACCGTCCACGTCAACCTGGCGCTGATCCTCAAGTTCATGGCCAACTACCTGTTCGCCCCGGCCGAGTACCCCGCGGTGCCGACCCGCCGGGACGCCGCCGACGACGAGTTCCTGTTCCGGCAGGGGCCGGCCCGGGGCCTCGGCGCGATCCGCTTCCACGACTGGCGGACCGCCTACGACGCCCACGCGCACCTCCCGAACGTCGCCCGGTTCCGCGAGCAGGCCGACGGCTTCTGCGCGCTGCTGCTGGAGCACGCGCCGAGCGCGGAGCAGCAGGCGGACCTCGACTTCCTGCTGGAGATCGGCCAGCTGTTCGCGCTGATCGTCTACGGCCAGCTGGTGCTGGAGCAGGCCGAGCTGACCGGGCTGGACCAGGACCTGCTGGACCAGGTCTTCGACGCGCTGGTGCGGGACTTCTCCGCGCACGCCACCGAGCTGCACGGCAAGGCCTCCACCACCGAGGCGCAGGCGGCGTGGGCGCTGGCGCACGTCCGCCGCCCGGTCGCGGACGGCGGCCGGACGGCGAAGGTGTGGGGCATGGTCGAGGCGCTCTCGGGCGCCTACGAGATGGCCGAGTAGCCACCTCGCTCACTCGTGGTGCACCCCGGGGGTGCCGGTCGGCGGACCGGTGCCCCCGGGGCCGTCTCTCCGGCGGGTCGTCAGCCTCAGAAGGTGAGCTTCCAGCTGTCGATGTAGCCGGTGTCCTGCGCCGCGACGTCCTGGACCTTGAGCTTCCAGGTGCCGTTGGCGGCCACCGCGGACGCGTTCACGGTGTAGGTGGTCTGCACGTCGGGCGCGGAGTCGCCGCTGGAGCCCTTCAGGCGGAAGGCGGTGCCGTTGGGCGCGACCAGGTCGATGACCAGGTCTCCGCGGTAGCTGTGCTTGATGTCCACGCCGACCTGGAGCGCGGCCGGCGCGTTGCCGGTCCGGCCGGTCACGGTGACGGCGGAGGTGACCGCCGCCCCGTTGTCCGGGATCTGCACGTCAGCGGTGTTCTCGAAGACGGTGCCGGTGGGCGGGGTGGTGCTGCCGGCGGAGAGGGTCCAGATCGCGTACGCGACGGCGTCGCTCATCCGGTCCAGCGCGGTGTCGTTGATGTTGGCGGTGGTGTCGCAGGAGGAGTGGTAGCAGCGGTCGAAGGGCTGGCCCGCCGTTCCGCCCCACTTCGCGGCCTGGGCGCTGGTCTTGGTGTAGTCGGCGCCGCTGAACAGGCCGCCGACCCGGATGCCCGCGTCCTGGAACGGGGCGTGGTCGGAGCGGCCGTCGCCCTCGAAGTCCTGCTCGGTGCTGATGCCGAGGCCGGCGAAGTAGTCGCGGAACAGGGCGTCGAGCGCGCTGTCGTAGCGGTAGGTGAAGTAGCCCGGGTTGGGCGAGCCGATCATGTCGAAGTTGAGGTAGGTGTCGATCTTCGAACGGTCGGCGCTGGACAGGCTGTTGACGTAGTTCTTGGAGCCGATCATGCCGTACTCCTCGGCGCCCCACCAGCCGAACCGCAGGTGCTTGGAGGGCGTGAGACCGGCCCGGGAGACGGCGAGCGCGGTCTCCAGGATGCCGGCGGAGCCGGAGCCGTTGTCGTTGATGCCCGGCCCGCCGGTGACGGAGTCCAGGTGGGCGCCGGCCATGACGACGTGCGAGGTGTCGCCGCCGGGCCAGTCGGCGATCAGGTTGTAGCCGGTCGAGCCGTTGTAGCTGAAGGTCTTCAGCGTGGTGGTGTAGCCCGCGGCGTCCAGCTTGGCCTTCACGTAGTCGATCGAGGCCTTGTAGCCGGCCCGGCCGTGGGCGCGGTTGCCGCCGTTGGCGGTGGCTATCGACTGGAGTTGGGCCAGGTGGGCCTTGACGTTGGCCACCGGGATGTCGGGGGCGGCGGCCGCCGCCGACGGGGCGGCGACGGGGGCCGGCGCCGCGGGGGACGCGGCCGCGGCCGGGGTCAGGAGGGCGGCCGCGAGGGTGACGACGGCGGCGGCGGACAGGGCGGATCGGCGCAGGCGGGATCGCCTCGGGGCGCGCTCGGTCAATGGAGGCTCCGATATCTGATGGGGCAGAACGGAAGCGCGCCACTTCGCGGGCGGCGTTGGGGTAGTGAGGGGGTGTGGGGCCGACCGCATCGCAAAGTTGACGCGACCATGATGATTGAGGGAACCTTCGGCCCCGTCAAGAGGCAGTGGGCAGAAGGGCGGTTGTCAGCCGTCCGCCGTCGGGCGGTCCGGGGTGCGGGGAAGCTCCGCGCGGACGAGGGCGCCGCCGTCGTGGTTCCCGGTCGCGAAGCGGCCGCCCAGCTCCTCGGCGCGCTCGGCCATCGAGCGGAGCCCCAGCCCCGACCCGGCTCGACGGGACCCGTCGGCGTCGACCGGCTCCGACCGGTCCGAGGGGAATCCCCGGCCGTCGTCCCAGACCTCGACCACCACCGCCTCCGGCCGCACCCGCAGCGTCAGCCGGGCCTGCCCCGCCGCCGAGTGGCGCAGGACGTTGTTCAGCGCCTCGCCGCTGATCCGCAGCACCGCCACCTCCACCGCGGCCGCCAGCGCCGGCGGCGGGTCCGGGTCCAGTACCAGTGCGATCCTGACCCGCGGCCCGTCCAGCTCCGCGACCAGCCGCCGCAGCGCCACCGCGAGCCCCTCCCCCGCCAGCGCGGCAGGGGCCAACCCCTCCGTGATCCGCCGCAGTTCGTCGATCGCCTGCCCGATCCCGGCCGACACCGCCCGCAGCGAGCGGGCCGCCGAGGAGCCCTCCGGCACGGCGGCCCTGGCGGTGTCGACACCCAGCCGCAGCCCCGAGAGCGTGGGCCCGAGCCCGTCGTGCAGGTCGTGCCGCAACCGGCGGCGCTCCTCCTCCCGGGCGAGCACGATCTGCCGCCGCCCGCGCTGCAGTTCCTCGTACATGCGCAGCGAGGCGATCGCGGGCGCGGCCTGGTCGGCGAGGAAGCGGAGCACCTCGTGGTCCTGCGCGTCCAGCTCCGGCTGCCCGGCCCGCGGCGGCGCGTAGAGGTCGCCGATCACCGCGCCCTCGTAACTGAGCGGGAACACCTGGCTGTCGGGGCCGACGGTGCCGACGGAGGCGAGTTCGTGCGGTCCGGTGCGGGTGTGCAGGACGACCCGGGCGCCGGGCAGGCCGAGGGCGCCCACCACGGTGTCGCACAGCAGCGGCGGGGCGTCGGCCGGGCTGACGGCGCGGCTCAGGCGCTCGGCGAGCGCCCGCACCACCTGGTAGGGGCGGGCCCGGTCGCCGTAGTAGAAGCGGTCGACGGCCCGCACGACCCAGCGGGTGGTGGGTCCCAGCAGTCCGCCGATGGCCAGCGCCCCGGCCGCCAGCAGCTGCGCGCCCGCGTTGCTGGCCGTCGGCAGGGCGCGGCGCAGCAGCAGGGCGATGCCGAGGTAGCCGGCGATCAGCAGGGCGATCAGCGCGAGGACGCTGAGCATCCGGCGGGTCGCCCGGTCGAGGTAGCGGGAGCGGTCGCGGGTGAACGCGTAGCCGACCGCGCCGAGCATCCACAGCGCCGACCCGGCGAAGTAGGCCACCGCCGCGACGCTCTCCGCACTCCCGATCTGCAGCGCGATGTTGGTCGTGACCAGCCACACCAGGTACGGCACCAGCACGGCGGTGACGCTGCGGTGCGGCCGCGCGGAGCGGCGCCAGCGGACGGCGGCCACGGTCAGGCTGATGACGACGATGCCCCAGGCGACCAGGGTCGCGTGCCATTCGTCGACCGGCAGTCCGCTCCCGTCCGGGACGAGGACGTCGCCGAAGTACGGCAGCGCGCGGCCGAGCCGCACGGCGCAGGCGTGCAGCGCGCTCCAGACGGCGACGGCGGCGACGAACGCGCGGCCCGGTCCGCCGGGCAGCCGTCCCTCGGGCAGCCAGAGCGGCAGGGCCATGGAGACGAAGATGAACAGGGTGACGGAGGCGAGCAGCAGTGCGGCGCCGAGGGCCTGCACCGCCGGTCCGGCGTCGGCGGCGGCGCCGGCGAGGAGGGCGAAGCGGGAGAGGCAGCCGCCGAGTCCGGCGGCCAGCAGGCAGCGGCCGAGGCTGCGGCCGGCCGGGGCCCCGGCCGGAGCGGGGTCGGACTCGGGGCCGGAGCCGGGGCCGGGGCCGCCCTCGGAGGCCGGGGCGGGCGCCGGTTCGTCGGCCCGCGGTCCCGCGCGGTGGGCGAGGATGAGCAGCCCGGAGAGCGCGAACGCGAAGCCGAGCAGGACGGTCTCGCCGTCGTGGAGGTAGAACGGCACGGCCCAGGCGGCGTCCTGGTGGGTGACGGCGAGCAGTACCCAGCCGAATCCGCTGAGCAGGGTCGCCGCACAGGCCCAGACGGCCGGGGTGAGGCCGCTCCGCCGGGGTGGCGCGGCCGGGCGGTCCGGCCGGGGGGCCGGCGGGTGCGCCGCTGCGGCCGCCGGCCCGTGGGGTGCGGCGGACGCCGTGGGTGCGGCACTGTGCCCGGTCCCGGTGCTGGCCGAGGTCGCGGCCGGTTCGCTCATGAGAGCCTCCTCTCCCGCATCCTCGGTGTCCTGGCGTCCCGGGGGCGCGGGACGGCGGTCCGGTCCCGGTCCCGGTCGCACCCGGGCACGGTCGGCCGGACCCGGGCACGGTCGTCGGCGGGCCGCCCGCCCCGCCCCGCCCGCCGGGCGGCCGGAGGAGCGGCGGCGGGTCAGCTGTCGCCGAGGCCCATGTCCCGGGCCCGGGCCACGGCCTCCGCCCGGGTGGCGACGTGCAGCTTCTCGAAGATGTGGGTGACGTGGTTGCGCACCGTCTTCTCCGCGACCACCAGCTCGCGGGCGATCCGGCGGTTGTCCAGCCCCCGGGCCACCAGGTCGAGGACCTCCGCCTCGCGGGCGGTGAGCGCCGGGAAGAGCTGCCCGGCCTCGCGCACCCGCGCACCGGCGAGCAGGGTGGTGATCCGCTCGGCCACGTCCGCGCCGAACACCGCGCCACCGGCCGCGACCGTCCGCACCGCGTGCAGCACCTCCTCCCGGCCCGCGCCCTTCACCAGGTAGCCGCGGGCCCCCGCCTGGAGCGCGGCGAGCAGGCTCCCGTCGTCGTCCGCCATGGTGAGCATCAGCACCGGCGGGGCCGGCCGGTCGGCGGAGAGCCGGCGGGTGGCCTCCAGCCCGGAGCCGTCCGGCAGGGAGAGGTCCATCACGACCATGTCCGGACGGTGGCGGGCGACCGCCTCCGGCACGTCGCCCACGCGCTCGGCCTCGGCGACGACGACGATCCCCTCGGCGCTCTCCAGGGCGGCCCGCAGCCCCTCCCGGAACAGCGGGTGGTCGTCGACGATCAGGACCCGCACGGGTGCGGCCGACGGCTCCCCGTCCGGTTGCGGTCCCCCGGCCCGGGGGTCTTCGGCGGGCTGCTCTTCATCCACCTGGCCGACACTACCAGCGATGCCGGTGTGACTTTCGGTGACCGAACTGCCGGGCGGCCGGGCCGAACGAGACCGCTGCCCCATGCGCCCGGGACGACGGGCGGCCGAGACTGGTGGGAACGCGCCCGACCCGGCGACCGGCCCCGGCGGACCCCGCCCTCATCCGTCCCTAGGCGGTGCCATGACCACGGTGACCCCACTCCCGCCCCTGCCGCGTACGCCCGCCGGGGCCCCGCCGCGCCGGACGCCCGCCCAGCGCCGGCTCACGGGGGCCGCGGCGCTCACCGTGCTCTGCCTGGCGGTCGCCGCCCTCTGGGTCTGCTACGTGCTGGTCCACCTCGACGCGCCCGGGGTGGAGGCCCCCCGGGACCAGCTCGCCATCCTGGTCTACGCGCTGCCCACCGCCGCCGCGGGCATGCTGCTGCACGCCCACCGTCCGGGAAATCCACTCGGTTGGGTGATGCTCGTCTACGCACTGACGTCGATGCTGCCGAGCGCGGCCGCCGCACCCGTCTGGGTGGAGGTCTCCGACCCCGGGCTCGTCGGCGCGGCCGCCGTGGTGCGCGCGGTGTGCGACACGGTCAGCCAGACGCTGTTCTACGTACTGCCGCTCTGGCTACCGGCCGGACGGCTCACCACCCGCAGGTGGTGGTGGTACATCGGCGCCGTCACCCTCTGGGTGCTCCCGGACACCATGTCCTTCCTGGACCGCGCGACCGTGTTCGGCCACCCCAACCCGCTCGCCGACAGCGCCGTGGCGAACGCCTTCGGCTCCGTGTCCGACCAGCTCGACCGCCTCTACGACCCGGTGAACTACCTGCTGATCGGCATCGCGGCCACCGTGCTGCTGGTCCGGCTGCTCCGCCGGACCGCGCCCCGCCACCGCGCCCACCTGGCCGGCATGCTCGGCGCCTATCTGCTCTGGGCCGGCCTGCAGGACTACTACACCCGGCGGTTCCAGTACGAGTACTGGCTGAGCTACTCGCTGTTCACGGCGGCGGGCGCGGTCTGGGCGGTCGCGGTGGCGTTCCTGGTGGTGCGCGACGGCGGGTGGCGGCTGGACCGGGCCGCCCGGTCCGTGCTCAGCGGCCTGCTGCTCGCCGCCGGGCTCACCGTGGTGTTCGTGGTCTGCGCGGCGGTGCTCTCGGGCTGGCTGGTGCCCGGCCGCGGCGGCGCCGCCCTGCTGCTGATCGCCCTGCTCCTCGCCCTGGGCGCGGGCCTGCCCCGGGCCGCCCGGCGGGCGGTGCGCCTCGTGGACCGGCTCTACTACGGCGAACGCGCCCAGCCCTACCAGGTGCTCCGCACCCTGGCCGGGCAGGTCCGGCAGGTCGTCGACCCGGAGCGGCTGCCGTCCGCGCTCTGCGGCACCGTCGCCGAGGAACTGCGGCTGCCGGGTGTGGCGCTGGCCGTCACCACCCGGGCCGGGCGTCGCCCGCTGGCCGCGGTGGGGCGGCTGGACGGGCCGGTCCAGGGCTTCGCGCTGGTCCACCACGGCACGACGATCGGGGAGCTGACCGTCGGACTGCGGGCGGGCGAGGAGCGGCTCGACCCCAGCGACGTCGACATCCTGCGCTCGCTGGCGGACCAGGCCTCGCCGGCCGTCGCCTCGCTGCGGCTCCAGGAGGACCTCCAGGCCAGCCGGGAACAGATCGTCGCGGCGCGGGAGGAGGAGCGGCGGTGGCTGCGCCGGGACATCCACGACGGGCTCGGGCCGGCGCTGGCGGGCCTGCGGCTGCGGGTCGACAACGCGGCCTCGGCCGCCTCGGCCGCCTCTGCCTCCTCGGCCTCCGGGAAGGGCAGCTCCGGGAAGGCCACCTCCGGGGACGGCGGCTCCGGGAAGGCCACCTCCGGGAAGGGCGGCTCCGGGAAGGGCGCTGACGCGCTGGCCCTGACCCTGCAAGGGATCTCCGGCGACCTGGCGCTGACGATCAAGGAGGTACGGCGGATCACGGACCGGCTCGGGCCCGCACCGCTCGGCGAGTTCGGCCTCACCCGGGCCATCGAGCACCTGGCGGCCACGTTCAGCAGCGACGGCCTCGCCGTCAGCACCGCCCTGCGGCCTGACCCGCTGCCGGAACTGCCGGCCGCCGTCGAGGTGGCCGCGTACCGGATCACCGCCGAGGCGCTGAACAACGTGCTCCGGCACGCCCGCGCCCGGCACGCCGAGGTGGCCCTCCGGGTGGACGAGGCGAACCTCGTCCTGACCGTCCAGGACGACGGGATCGGCCTCGGCGACCCCCAGGCACCCGACGAGTACCCGGGCCCCGTCGACACCGGTCCCACCGACACCGGCCCCACTGACACCGGCCGCACCGACGCCGGCCCGGCGGACCCGGGCCAGGCCGACGGGGTCGGGCTGCGGTCGATGTCGGACCGTGCGGCCGAGATCGGCGGCCGCTGCACCGTCGGCCGCCTCCCCACCAACGGCACCCGGGTGCTCGCCGTCCTCCCCCGTCACCCCTCCCGAAGCCCCCGGCCCGGCGCCTGAACGCTCCGACGGGCGTGGTCCTGCCGACACGCCCGTGCCCCCCGCGCGGTGAGGCGCGGGGGGCACGGGGGACGGAGGTGGTGCCGGGTCGGAGGGTTCGGACGGGGTCAGTTCTTGCAGTCCTTCTCGCCCGGCTTGCAACGGCGCTCGGTGGTCTTGGTCCCGTCGGCGGGCGCCGCCTTGGCCAGCGCGCCGACGGCGCTCCTGATGACCACGGTGGCTGTGGCGATGCCGACGACTACGGACGCGACGCCGAACGTCCTCGTTATCGTGTTCGTTGCCATGAGTGGTGCTCCAGACTTCTTGCTCTTCGAGCGGTCCGACCGATCGACCGCTCCGCCCTCCACTCTGGTCGGCGGCCCGCCCCGGGCACATGGGCCTGCCGTCCTGTTCCGGTCCCAGGACGGGTCCGCGGGCACGAACCACCGGCCCCCGCCGGGGTGGCGGGGGCCGGTGGCCGGGAAACGGGGTGGTCGGGCGGCGGAGTGGTCGGGCGGCGGGGCGGCGGCGGGACCGGTCACGGCCGGCTGCGCCGTTCGGCGCGGCGCCGGGCCAGGGAGCTCCTGGTCGCGGTGGTGCGGCGCGGCGCGTCCAGCGCGAGGCAGAGCACCTCGGCGCCGAGCGGGCCGGCCTCCAGCCGCAGCGAACAGCCCCGGGTCGCCAGCAGCAGGTCGCCGTCGACGGCCAGGTGGTCCGGCTCGTCGGCGGTCCGGCCGACGAGCAGCGAGCCGCGCACCACGAACAGGACGGTCTCGCCGTCCGGCCGCCCCGGCAGCGCGTGGTGCGCGCCAGGGCTGAGCCGCAGGTGGTCGAAGGTCTCGCAGGCGCTGGTGAGCATGGACCGGCGCGCCAGGCAGCGGACGCGGACGCGTTCGCCGTTCGGGCCGAGGATGACGGTGGCCGAGGCCGTGGCGGTGGTGACGATCATCGTGCCTCGCCTCCCTTGGGGCTCGGAGGGGTCTCGGGACGGTCGGGGGTGTCGGCGGCCGCGCCGTCGTCGGTGGCCGGGTGCTCGGTGACCGGCTGCTCGGTACTCGGGCGCTCGGTGACCGGACGCTCGGTGACGGACTGCTCGGTGACCGGACGCTCGGTGACGGACTGCTCGGTGACCGGACGCTCGGCCGCCGGGTGGGCGGTGGCGCCGCCCGGGCGGCCGGTGACGGCGAGGATCGCGTGGAAGTACTCGAGCCCGGCAGTACCGGCCGTGAGCACGGTGCGCGCGCCGAGCGGCAGGGTCAGGGCGGTGCCCTCGACCAGCGGGAGTCCGGAGTCGGCGACCGTCGACGCGTCGGCCTCGGCCCCGGGCACCGTCGCGATGCCCGAGCCGGCCGTGATGTAGAGGGCGCGTTCGACGCCCTCGGCGGCGACCTCGACGCTGCGACCCGGGTCGAGCCACTGCAGTCCGACGGCGCGGAGCGGTCCGGTCAGCACCCGGCTGGGGTCGACGGCGCCGCGGCGGCGGAGGTCGGTGATGACGGTGCCCGTCATGACGGGAACTCCTTCTGCTGAGCTGCGGTCCCTGCTGGGCCGCTTCTGATCTCCACGGTGCTGCGCCTGCCGTCCCGGCCGCACGGGGACCCGGTCCCGTCCTGTTCCCGGCCGGCGGCCGGGCGCTCGTCCCCCCGGTTCGGGGGTGCGGTCGGGCCGGTGCCGGCGACCCGGCTGTGCGGAACGGTGACCCGGTCGGCCCGGTCGGTCCGGGCAGCCAGCTCGCCCACGGCGGCCCGCAGGACCGGGCCGTCCACCGGGGTCAGCAGCCGCCCGTCGGCGCAGTACGGGCGTCCCAGGTCGGCGAGGAGCAGCAGGCCGGGCCGGGTGGCGGCGACGGCAGCGGCGGCGAGCCGGTCGAGGTCCGCTCCGGCGGGCAGGGCGGTCGCGGAGCCGTTCCGCACGAGCAGGTCCCGGTGGGCCCGGCCGGTCGGGCGGTCGGCCAGGCCGAGCCGGGCCGCCACCGCGGCGGCGAGCAACAGGCCCAGGGCGTCGGCGTCGCCGGGCGCGAGTGCAGGGCCGAGGACCGCCCGCGCGGCGGCGGCGAGGCTGCGGCCGTAGCCGAGGGCGAGTGCGGGGCCGGTCTCGTCCGGGTCGAAGCAGACCAGGGCGGACCGGGCGTCGGCGCACAGGGCGAGCAGTGCGGTCAGGGTCCGCGCGTCGTGGCGGGCCCCGGGCGTGAGCAGGCCCGCGAGCGCCGGGTAGTGGGCCGGGCAGACGGCGAGCACGTGCCGGACGACGGCGACGAGCCCGGCCCGGGTCCGCGCGGCGGGCCGGGCGGCGAGCAGGTCGGACCGGACCCAGGCCAGGGCGGCCGGGACCGGACGGTGCAGGGTGAGGGCGGGACCGCAGGCGGCGGCGAGATCGGTCGGCACCCGGACGGCGGCCGGGACCGCACAGGCGCGTTCGCCTCCGACCGCGATCACCGTGCCGTCGGGGAGGGCGTCGGCCTCCGTCCCGCCGCCGGTGGCCGGGTCGCCGGGGAGCGGGCGCGCGCGGAGCTCGTGCAGGACGGTGGACGCCCGGGCCTCGGCGAGCGCGCGGACGCGGGCCAGCTGGCCCGGGGGCGCGGTGCCGTCGGTGACGAGGACGAACCGCCGGGCCTCGAACTCGGCGATCCGCGCGCCGAGTTCGCCCCAGGAGTGCTCGCCGCCGCGAACCGTGAGGGTGAGGTGCGCGGCACCGGCCTGGATCCGCCGGTCCAACCGTGCACTGCGACGCATGGGGGCCTCCTCCCGTTCGGGGTCGGAGGCCCAGCGTGTCGCGCCCGTCGCCCCGGGCGCCTGAGCCCCGGGGCCCGTCCGGGCCCTGCCCACCGGGTGGGACGTCCGGGTGGGACGTCCGGGTGGGACGTCCGGGACGTCCGGGCGCGGCGGCGAGCCGGGCGGGGCGGTCGAAGCTGTCAGCCGTCGAGCGTCGGCCCTGCGGCCGCCACCGCCGACCAGGCGCGCAACCACCCTGCCGCGCCGACGAGTTCGCGCCCGCCCAGGTCGTCGACGAGCACCCCCGCGCCGATCCCGGACGGCAGCGGCAGCCACCGCCGTCCGTCGCGTCGCCGAACGGTGTCGGCGAGTGCCTCGGCGAGCGCGATCGACTCCAGCAGCGGGTGCCAGACCGGCAGTTCGAGCCGTCGCATCAGCCGGAGGATCCGTTCGGCCTGCTCCGCGCCGACCAGGCCGCGCCGCCGGGCGACCGCCGTGGTCAGCGCCATGTCGACGCAGACCGCCTCGCCGTGCAGCAGCTCCGGCAGCGCGCGCGTCTCCACCGTCGGGCTGAACGTGTGCCCGTAGTGCCGCAGGCGCTCCCGGCCGTCCGCCCCGGCGACAGCGCGCCCCTCGAACGCCGTTGCGTCGACGACGCGCGCGAGCACGGCGGCGCCGATGCCGGCGGCCTGGAACCGGGTGTCGAGCAGGTCCCGGCCGCGCCGCTCCAGCAGCCCGAACAGCTCCGCGTCCGCGATCAGCGCGAGCTTGAGGACCTCGGCGAGGCCGCTGGCGACATGGCGGCGCCCCAGGGTGACCAGGAAGGCCGGGTCGACCAGCGTCTCGGCCTCGGGACGGTGGGCGACCAGGCCGTGCAGGGTGGTGGGGACCCGCACGAACGGCGTGGAACGGCGGTAGAGGGTGCAGGCGAGCCCGACGACCTCGGCGAGCACGCCGCCGCCGACCGCCAGCACCGGCGCGCCCCGGCGGGGGATCCCGAAGGAGTCCATCCGGTCGGCGACCTGGAACACCGCGTCCATGGTCTTCACCTGTTCGTGGCCGGGCAGCACCAGCGTCTCGTGGTCGACGCCCCGGGCGTCCAGGTAGTGGTGGAGCCGGTGGCCGTGCAGTTCGTGCACCCGGGCGTCGACCACGACGAGCCGGCGCCCGGGCGGACCGCCGGCCAGGGCGAGCGCCGGGTTGCCCGGATCCAGCAGGCCGGGCACGAAGCGGAGCCCCGGTCGGACGGGGTCCCCGGGGGCGACGGCCGGGGCGGGGGGACAAGCCAGGGGGGCGGGGCTGTCCTGGGTTCGGGGGACGTTCACGGGTCGGCTCCTTCGAGCGGGATTCGAGCGGGACGGGACGGCGCAGGACGGACGCGGGTGGGCGCGGAGGGACGGCCCGGCGGGCGAGGGACGGGCCCGCCGGGTCGCTGTCCCCCACGGTGCCGCGCCCGCCGTCCCGGACGCACGGGTGGACGGCCCCATCCGCGTCCCGACCCGGCGCGGGACCGCGCCCCCCGAAGTCCGGTCCGGACCGCGGCCCGGGCCGCCGCGGTCCGGGCCGCCGCGGTCCGACGGTCGCCCCGGCGACGTACGGTGGAACGGAGAGGCCGCACCCATGCCCGCCACCCGCACCCACTTCACCGACCGCACCGACGCCGGCCACCGACTGGCCGCCCGGCTCACCCACCTGCGCGGCCCCGGCACCGTGGTGGTCGCCCTGCCGCGCGGCGGGGTGCCGGTGGCCGCCGAGGTGGCCGCCGCGCTCGCCGCGCCACTGGACATCTGCGTCATCCGCAAGCTGGGCCTCCCCCACCAGCCGGAGCTGGGGATGGGCGCGATCGGCGAGGACGGGGTGCGGGTGCTCAACGAGCAGGTGCTGCGGCCCGCGCGGGTCACCCCGGGGCAGCTGGCCGCCGTGGAGGCCCGCGAACGGGCGGAGCTGGAACGCCGGGCCCGCCGCTACCGGGGCGACCGGCCGCCGGTCGACCTGCGCGGGCGGACGGTGGTCGTGGTCGACGACGGCGTGGCCACCGGTTCGACCGCGCGGGCCGCCTGCCTGATCGTGCGGGCGCGCGGCGCCCGGCGGGTGGTGCTCGCCGTGCCGGTGGCGCCGGAGGACTGGACGGAGCGGCTGGGCGATGTCGCGGACGAGCTGGTCTGTGTCGGTACGCCCTCGCCGTTCTTCGCGATCGGCGAGTTCTACGCCGACTTCTCGCAGACCGGGGACGCCGAGGTGCTGCGCCGGCTCGCCGAGGCCGGAGGCAGGTCCGTCCCCGACGGCCCCGACCCCG
>NZ_LGDO01000499.1:0-40096 GCF_001279805.1 Streptomyces sp. XY431 | reverse complement strand
ATGGGCCGACAAATCCGAAACAGGACAGCCGAAGCGTCAGTCAGTCGATGGGTCAGACCCACCGGCAACATCACCACGAACATCATCACTGTCAGTCGAAGAGACTGCCGAGGAGGGCACGGGACGATCGGGCGGAGGTGAGGCTACCTTCCGATGCCGAGGCGCAGGGTGACTTGTCGGGCCGCCCGCCCCGACCGCGGGGCGGGGCGGCCAGCGGGCCGTCAGCCGTAGTAGGGCGAGTCCAGGTCGACACTCGCCTCCCTGACCACCTCGCCGTCGAAGAGCCGTGTCGTCGCCGGGGAGCCGGCCCGGCGGGCTTCCTCGGCGAAGGGGCCCTGGGCGAAGGCCAGGGCGTTCTCGGCGCTGTCGAACTCGTAGAAACCGCCGATGGTGTGGGTGCCGATCCCGGACAGCCAGGTCTTGCGGATCAGGCCCGGCGCGGTCTTCAGGGCCTCATTGACCTGCTGCCAGTCGAACCGGTCGAACGGAACTGCCGCCTGGATCTCGGTGTAGAGAAAGGTCTTGCCCATCACGAACCTCCGGCTTCGGGGCCTGTTCGGCCACCTCACTAGTACGTGCGTCCTAGTGGCATGAGCTTGGAGTAGGATGCGCGTACTAGTCAAGGGGGTGGCGATGGCTGCGGACACCAAGTCCCGCATGATCGGCGCGGCGATCGGGCTGCTGCAGCGCCATGGCCTGGCCGCGATGTCCTTCACCGAGGTCCTGGCCGAGAGCGGTGCCGCGCGCGGTGCGATCTATCACCACTTCCCGGGCGGCAAGCAGCAACTCGCGCTCGAAGCGGCCCGCCAGAACGCGGCGGACGTCCGCGGCCACCTGCACGAACTGCCGGACAGCACACCGCGCGAGGTCGTGGAGGCCTTCCTCGACAACATCCGCCCCGTGGTGGAGGCATCAGCCAGGGGTGGCGGTTGCGCGGTCGCGGCGGTCACCATCGACGGCGGTGCGGCCATTACCGACCAGAGCGGCCTGCTCGCGGTCGCGGCCGAAGGATTCGCCGGCTGGGTCGGCGAACTCACCGGGAAACTCACCCACGCCGGAATGAGTCCGTCCGAGGCCGCCGATCTGGCCACCCTCATGGTCGTCACCCTCGAAGGCGCCCACGTACTCTGCCGCGCGGCGGGCAGCGTCGCGCCCTTCGACCGGGCTGCCGCCGCCGTGCTGTCCGCCCTCCCGGACGCGGACCGACCCGGGAGCGATCGTGGTGGAGCCCGGCTCGGACGGAAGAGAGGGTCCAACCCAGCGCCGTGATTCCCAGCAGCAGGACGCGCAGGCCGTTGTCGATCTCCGCGGTCCGCTCGGCGGGCGAAAGGTCGGGCTGGAGGTCGACCAGTACGGTGGCGAGCCCGTGCACGGTGGCCCAACTGGCCACGACCGCCGCCCCGGTCCCCTCCGGCGGCAGGCATCCCGCTTCGGTCAGCCGGTCGGGGGCCACCGGGCCGGCGTGGGACTACGACGGACTCGCCGTCCGCTACGGAGCTACCGTGCTGGTCACAGCCGTCAACGAGTGGCTGCGACCAGCACGATCACCGCACGGCTACTCGGCCCCCGGCCACTCCCAGCCGAGCTGGAAGAAGAGGCCGAGGCGGTCACTCACGGCACGGATCCCGATGATCCTGCCCTCGGTCAGGGTGAAGATCCAGATCGCCTCGTTCTCGAAGCTCCGGCCGGTCGGCTCGGGCATGCGCGGGTGGGTTCCACTGTGGACCCCGCGCTGCGTGACACGGGCGACCACCTGGTCACCCTCGCCGATCAGTTCGTCCACCTGGACCGTGAGCGGCTCGAACGCGGCCAGCTGCTGACGAAGGCCCTCGAAGGCGGCACCAGGCTCGTCGGCCTCCCCATGGATGATCTTGTTGTGGTCCACGACATCGTGTGCCATGAACCGGTGAAGGTCTGCGAGCCGACGTTCACTGACCGCTTCGAAGAAGCCCAGAACGACCTTCTTGTTGTGGTCCACCACTGACCGCACCCCCGTCTGATCGATTGTTGACCACGGGATCCTAATCCCCTTGATCCACGAGCCCGTCAGCACGTTCGTGGCCGGCACTTTCGAATCAGGCCGTGAAGCCTGTTGCAGAAGTCTGGGTGCGCGCAGGTCGGTATGGAGTCCGACCTGCTGGTTTCATCCGGCCCGGGCGAGGTTGTGCATGTGGGCGACGGCCTGCGCGGCCTGCCGCCGCCCGGACCGCTGCCACCCCGCTCGCCGCACCACGCGTACCAGGCCGTCGAACTGACGGCATCCGCAGACCCGAGAACGTCTCCACCCACACCGGCTCAGCCCGGAGTACCCAACCCGTACCGGAGAATGCCCAGTCCCGGCTTCCGGAACGAGCTTCAGGTCTACCTCGGCAGCGTCACCTCAGCCGCACTCGTCATCCGGCTGCGCTCATGACCGCCGGGACACTGCCTGGAGTCCGGGTCGGATCAGGCGGAGCGGGCGTAGGCGACGAAGGCCACCCAAGCGGCCGGGGAGAAGGTGAGGTGGGGGCCGGACTTGTCCTTGGAGTCGCGGACGAGGACGGCGGCCGTCGTCTCGGCGACCTCGACGCATTCGCCGCCGTCGGGCCCGCTATGGGTGCTCTTGTGCCAGCCGACCTCGACGCACTCGCCGCCTTCGTTGCCACTGTGGCTGCTCTTGCGCCAGGCGATCTCGACGCACTCGCCGCCCTCGTCGCCGCTGTGGCTGCTCTTGAACCAGACCAGTTCGCTGCTCATCGCTCTCCCTGGAGTGAGGGGTGTCGTGGCGCGCGCCCAGGATAGGGAGCAACTCCCTTGGGGGCCAAGGGCACAGCCCACACAGCGGAGCGGTGGGACCCACACAGAAAGCGACCGTCCACCGGTCGGTGGACGGTCGCGGGGCGCGGAGCGGGGAGACTTGTCGTCAGACCGACTGCGCGAACTCGACGAACGCCTCCCAGGCGGCCGGCGAGAAGGTGAGGTGGGGACCGGACTTGTCCTTGGAGTCACGCACCAGCACGGTCGATGTCGCGTCGGCGACCTCGACGCAAGCGCCGCCCTCGTTGCCGCTGTAGCTGCTCTTGAACCACGCCAGTTCGCTGCTCATCGTTCTCCCAGAATCTTCTCGATCAACTTCAGGGACTCCGGAGGAGTGTGTGCCTGCGACCTGAGCGTGCTGTATCGCGCGTTCAGGATCCGGACCTCACTCTGATCCGTAATCAGCCTACTGCTCGTCTGCACCTCGATGTAGCCCATCTGCGATTGGCCCTTCGGCGTGATCAGAATGAACGGGCCACCCATACCGGCGTGCTCAGTACGGTCGAGCGGCATCACCTGGACCACCATTCCCCGGGTGCTCCCGACCTCGATCAGGTGGCGCAACTGTGCCGCATGGACGTCCCAGCCACCCATCGGTCGGCGCAGCACGCTCTCGTCGATCACCCAGCTGAACATGGCGCGAGGCCACTTCGTGAGGACCTCCTGCCGCGCCATACGAGCCATCACTCGAATCTCGATGGTCTCCTCGGAGAGCAGCGGTTGACGCATCTCGTAGACAGCACGAGCATGCGCCTCGGTCTGGAGCAGCCCCGGGACATCCCACAGGCTCCAGTCGTGGAGGTCCTCCGCCTTGGCCTCCAGCTTCGCGTACCCCCGGAACCACTCCGGATGCCGCACCCGCGCCTTGGCCTTGGCACTCTCGATGTCGTCCGACGTCACGATCAGCAGCCCGCCGGCGTCGAGGATCCGCTCCGACGCCTCCAGCAACTCCCGCTGCGGCGTCCGCTTCCCCTGCTCCACCGCGCCGATCAGGCTCTCGGTGTACCCCACCTGCTTGGCGAACTCCTTCTGCGTCAACCCCGCCCGCTCGCGCAGCAGTTTGATCTGCTTGCCGATCGCCTTGAGGAAGTCGGACACCTCGGAGAGGTCCTCCTCCAACTCCGGCCGCACATCGCCGCTGTCCCCGCCGCCCTGAACTTCAGCCATAACGGCCTCCCCATTTCCCGGTCACGGCCGACGGCCGTGACAGAACACGTTCCGCACGCATACAGGCACTTACCGTGCCCACCAGATGCATCGTCAGCGTAAGCCCGGGGGGGCAGGATTTTCCCCATGAAGTCCGAAATCCCCCTCGACGACCCGGCCCCGCGCGCCCACACCGCGCTCCTCTCTTCCACCCCCAAGGGAGCCGCGATCGGTCGCCGGACGGCCAGACAGTACCTGACCTCCTGGGAGGTCAACTCCCTTTGCCCGGAGTCGTTTCACTCCGCGCTGATCATCGTGGCCGAGCTGGCCGCGAACGCCTCGATCCACGGGCGCACACCGGGGCGCGGGTTCGAGCTGAGCCTCTCGCTCACCTCCGTGCGCCGGTCGCGCACCACCGTGCTCCGCATCGAGGTGTCCGACTGCCGGGGTGACAAGCGGCCCGTGCTCCCGGACCCGAGGGCCTGTTCCACCGACGCGCAGTCGGGGCGCGGGCTCACGCTCGTCGACGCGCTCGCCGACCGGTGGGGCACCCTCGCCCGGGAGCCCAACGCCAAAACGGTCTGGGCCGAACTCGACCTGCCCGAGGAGAAGTTCGCGGCCGATGCCGTCGCCTGAGCGCCACTCCCCCGACGCCGTCACCGCCGCGGCCTGTACCGTGCTGCCGATCACGCTGCTGCTCGCCCTGGTGGCGTGGATCTACCCCGTCCTGAAGCACCACCACGACCTGCACCCCACTCCCGCAAGCACCACGTCCAGCCCGTCCACCCCTCGATGACAGAGCGCCCTCGGCCCCTCCCGCCCGGGAGGAACCGAGGGCATCCGCCGTGCAGGCCGTGGGGTCAGGAGACGACGACCGTGACCTTCCACCGCGCCACGAACGGCGGGCAGACCGTGCGCGGGTCCGGCACGCAGCGGCCGATCGCGTTGATGTCGCTGGTGCCGGCGGTGGAAGCCGTGAAGGTGGCGTGGGAGTTGCCGTTCGGGTCGGCGCTGCCCGCCGTCTGGGTCAGCACGGCGGCCGAAGCGGCGGCGGGCGCGTACCAGTACCAGGTCACCGTGTAGTCGCGCAGTGCGGTGAGGTCCACCTGCACGGTGTCGCCGACACCGGCGTGCACGGTGGTGCCGCCGTCCGCGCTGACGATGTGCACGGTGGCGGTGGTCGTGGTCGTGGCGGCCGTGGTGGACGCGGTGGCGGCGGGCGCGGCGCTCAGGGCCAGCGCCAGGGCGACGGCAGGCAGGGTGAAAAGTCGCATGATCTTCATCAACACTCCCGGGCTTCAGTGGGGTTCGGCACTCGGAGCCTCCCGTCTACCGGGCCGCGCCCACCCCGGGCAATGCCCGCGGTCCCCACCACCCCGAAGCTCCGTCGAACACACGCCCCACACGCTCCCCCGATCACCGTAGGCGGCCAGCCCGTGCGCCGCCCTTGCCCTCACCCTCCACACTTTGCAAAGTGCGACTTTGCAAAGTCCGGACAGGTGACCGCCACACACCCGCCGCCCTTGTGCCGCCTAAGCCCTAGCCCTCACCTTTGCCCTCCGCACTTTGCAAAGTGTGACTTTGCAAAGTGCGGAGAGGGGGCTGCCACACACCCGCCGATCATGGACATCCCAACTCCCTGGGATGGAACTGTCCTTCGTACGCGAGGAAGAATCCTGCGACGCGAGCCGGGCACGCACCCCCATCGACCCGGCATCCCGACCACCAGGAGAATCCCTTGGAAGCTGTCCCCCGACCCCGCCTCCGCCGCCGACTGGGCGCACTGGCCACCCTGACCGCCACCCTCGCCGGGATAGGCGGCCTCACCGCGGGCGCGGCGCACGCCGACCCGCTGCCCCGGCCGCCGTCCGACTCCTGCAACCCGAACCTGGAGACGGTCTGGCAGGACGTGGCCACCGTCCGGGTCTCCCCCGTCCTCACCCACTGGACCGGCATCTCCATCGCACCCGGCACCACCGGCACCGCGACCGAGACGCTCTCCGAGGTCGACACCGTCAGCACCACCTACAACACCTCGGTGGAGATCACCGCGCAGGCGAGCGTCCTGTTCGCCAAGGTCTCGGCCAAGGTCGGCTTCTCGGTGCAGAAGACCAAGGCCAGCACCAGCAGTTGGTCCCGCACGGTCACCATGAACTTCAACCGCCCCGGTGAGTACGGGCTGTTCAAGGGCACCCACCGGGTCGAGGGCGAGTTCGTCCGCTACCAGTGCGCCCGGACCGGCCCGAGCACCGGCGTCTGGGTGAACACCATGCCCGGCGGCACCGGGTCCTACGTGACCTTCGACGTCGAGATCCAGGGCACCATCGCCTGCGACAGCCCGGTCGCCCCCGGCAGCGTCCAGGAGCTGGCCCGACGCGCGCTGTCGTGCCCGTGAGCACGGCCGCCCGACGCCTCCGCGCCCTCGCCGCGCTGGTGCTCGCCTTCGCCAGCGCCCTGCTGCTGTTCGCAGCCCCGCAGGCTTCGGCGGCCGGCTCCCTGCCGGGCCCGTACGGCACCGTGTGCGACCCGAACGTGGTCCGGTTCCAGAGCCCCTACAGTGCCTGGGGCAAGCCGGCGGACCCCCGGGGCAGCTTCCCCCAACCCAGCAGGCAGGTCGGTCAGACCTACCTCTCCACCCACCCCTACAAGACCTTCGACCCGGACCGGCCGTTCCGTCGCTACCAGGCCGAACTACTGACCGAGGACTGGAAAGGGCAAACGTACTGGAACATCTGCCGAGGCGAGGGACCGTCCGTCTACCTCACTAGCTGGCCCAGCTTCGAATGCCTGACCGTCTCCGATCCGGTCAAGTACCCCAACGCCGAAGTCACCATCAACGGGTGCGTCGAGAACCAGAACCAGGGACTGAAGTTCCAGATCCACACCAACAGCGCCGGCTGGTCCGTGATCCAGGACGACCGCTGGGGCTACTTCCTGGACGCCGTGCTTACCCCCTACCGGGACGAGGTCTACGGGACGGTGTTCATCTACACCCTCAAGCTGTCCGCCGACAACGCCCTCGCCTTCCGAATGGTCTGACCCGGGGTCAGGCAGCCTCCGTCGAGCGGATCTTGCGTCGACGCACTGGCCCCACCTATCGTCCGATGTATCGACTCGATACATCGGAACGATACATGGCGCAGGGGGCCGCGATGACATTCACCCACGCACTGACGGACAGCGAACGGCAGCTCCACCGCTCGTCGTTCGGCACGGCAGCGGGCGCGTACGCCGAGCACCGACCGGACTACGCGCCCGAGGCCGTGCGGTGGGCGCTCGCCGGGGCGCCCGGGCGACGAGTCCTGGACCTCGGGGCGGGGACCGGGAAGCTCACCGGCACCCTGCTCTCACTGGGGGAGGAGCTGGACGGGCTGGACATCACCGCCGTCGAGCCCGACCCGGCGATGCTGGCGGAACTGCGGCGCGGCCTGCCCTCGGTGCGGGCGTTCCAGGGCAGTGCGGAAACGATTCCGCTCCCGGACGGGTCGGTGGACGCCGTCGTCTCCGGCAACGCGATGCACTGGTTCGACATGGCGGCGGCCGGGCCGGAGATCGCCCGCGTCCTCGCGCCCGGCGGGGTGCTCGCGGGGCTGTGGAACGTCTTCGACGACGGCACCGACTGGGTCGCCGGGCTCGCGCGGGTCACCGGCCCGGCCGCGATCGGCCCGCGGGACGTGCCCGCCGCCTGGCGGATCGAGACGGCGGAGCTGCATCTGCCCAGGACCGGCGCGGACAGTCCGTTCCACGCCCCCGAGCAGGCGGAGTTCCCGCACGGCCACCGCCGGACCGCCGAGTCCCTGGTCGCCACCCTCGGCACCAAGGCCGGCGTGCTGGTCATGCCCGAGCAGGAGCGGGCGGACCTGCTGGCCCGCGCCCGTGCCCACCTCGCGGGCCACCCCGCCACCGCCGAGGGCGAATTCACCCTCCCCCTGCTCACCAGCGTGCTGCGGGTGCGCCGACGCCCGTAACGAGTGCCCGCGCGGAGTGGGAAGTCGGCGGGACCGACTTCCCACTCCGCGCAAGGCAGCTACTCCCCTGCCGCGCGCGCCCGGTACGCGTCGACCTCGATCTCGATCCGCATCCGCTCGTCCGCCAAACCGGTGACCAGCATCGTCGCGGCCGGCCGGACGTCCCCGAAGGTGCGGCGCAGCACCGGCCAGCACGGCTCGAAGTCCTCGCGCTCGGGCAGCAGGTAGCGCACCCGGACGACGTCCGCGAAGGTGCAGCCCGCCTCTTCGAGGGCCGCGCCGATGTTGCGCAGGCACTGCTCGGCCTGCTCCACCACGCCGTCGGCGATGGTCATCGTCGTGTAGTCGTAGCCGGTCGTGCCGGACACGTGGACGTGCTCGCCGACGACGACCGCGCGGGCGTAGCCGATCTGTTCCTCGAAGGTCGAACCGCTCAGGACCGTGCGTCGCTCTGTCATGCGCCGAACGCTAGGTGGCCTGCGGTGATACGTCCAATACCCGGGAATCCATCGTCTGGTATCTCTGGGGATATGGACCGCCCTGAACTCCCCCTCCCCCAGTTGCACGCGTTCACCGTGCTCGCCGAGGAGCTCCACTTCGGCCGTGCCGCCGCGCGGCTCGGTATCGCCCAGCCGCCGCTGAGCCAGCAGATCGCCCGGCTGGAGGCGAAGGTCGGGCACCCGCTCTTCGTCCGGGGGCCCGGGCGGGTCGCGCTCAGCCCGGCCGGGCGGGAGCTGCTGCCCTCGGCGCAGCGGGCGCTCGCGGGTCTCGCGGACGGGCTGGCCGCCGCGCGGGCGGTGGGGAGCGGACGGGCGGGGCGGTTGCGGATCGGGTTCTCCGCCTCGCTGGCGCTGACCGTGCTGCCGGGGTTGCTGCGGACCTTCCGGGAGCGGTTCCCGGCCGTCGAGCTGGACATCCGCGAGATGACGACCGCCCCGCAGCTCGCCGCCCTGCGCGAGGACGCCGTCGACATCGGGCTGCTGCGGGAGCCGCCGCCGGCCGGGGAGGAGGGGGCGCTGGGCTTCCGGACCGTCCTCACCGAGCCGTTCGTGGCCGTGCTGCCCTCGGACCATCCGCTGGCCGCCCAACGGACGGTGGAGGTGGGCGCGTTGGCGGAGGAGCCGTTCGTGCTGCTCCCCCGGGCGGTGGGGCCGGGGCTGTACGACCGGATCACGGAGGTGTGCGGGTCTGTGGGGTTCGCGCCGAGGATCGTGCAGCACGCCGTGGAGTGGCAGACGGTGTGCGCGCTGGTCGGGGCCGGGCTGGGGGTCTCGCTCGCACCGGCGAGTATTCGGCGGATCCGGCTCCGGGGTGTCGCGTTCCGGCCGGTCGAGCCGGGCACCGCCCGCACCCGGGTGGCCGTCGCCTGGCGCCGGGACGACCCGAACCCGCTGGTGGCGCGGCTGCTGGAGGTCGTCGGCGCCGGGTGAGCAGCACCTGGGGCGGGCGGGCCCGTGCGGCGAGGCCCGTGGCGGGGCCGTCAGGTCCGGTCGGCTGACGGTCAGCCCGCGGTCGGCACGAGGTCGGCGGCGGGGGTCGGAGTGCGGTTGTCCTTCAGGGTCTGCTGGATCCAGCCCTTGTAGGCGGCCGCACTGGTGTAGAGCCCGGGGCCCTCCGAGCAGGGCACCCCGGGGGCGCCCGGGCCGGAGGTGACGCCGATCAGCTCCCAGCGCCCGTTGCGACCCTTCTGGAGCTGCGGGCCGCCGGAGTCGCCGTGGCAGGCCATCGCCTTGGGCTTGGTGGTGAGCGTGCACAGCCTGGTCCGGTCCGCGAAGCCGGGGGCGCAGTCGGACACGGCGCCCACCCGGGTGTTCAGCTCCTGGAGCCGCTCGGGGAAGGCGAACTTGCCGTCCACGGTGGTGCCGTAGCCGAGCAGGCGGGTGGCGGTGCCGGGGCGGCCGGGCTCGGCGATCCTGATCGGCCGCTGGGTGACCGGGCGGTCCAGACGGACGAGGGCGAGGTCGTCCTTGTTGGCGGCGGTGCCCGCGCCGTTGACGTAGCCGGGGTGGACGAAGGTGCGGTCGATCTTACGGACGGTGCCGCCGGTCTTCCGGTGCTCGCTGCCCACCCGGACGATGCCCTCCAGTTCGATGCCCTCGACGGCGATGCAGTGCGCGGCCGTCAGCACCCACTGGGGGTCGATCAGCGAGGCGCCGCAGTTGCCGTCGACCAGGCCGAGGTCGGGGGCGGACTCCGGGATCGTCGCCATGAAGGGGTAACGCTCGGTGGAGTCGCCGCCGTTGACGATCGCTCCGGCGCTGCCCGCCATGAGGGTGGCGCAGGCGACAGCGGCGAGGGCGCCGACGGCGGCGGTACGGACGGAGGTGCGGGAGAGCTTGGCGCTGAACACGATTGGTTCCCTTTGCTCGGAAATGCCGATGTGCTCCAGCCTGGTCGACCAAGATCCACCGGACCACGGTGGCAGCCGGTGGACCGGCCGTCGGGGCAGCCGGAGCGCACGCGGTGGGGGTACCCCCCGGCCGCTACGACACGGGCGACCGCAGCAGAGCGAGGACGGCGTCCACCGCCGGGCGGGCGGCGGGCGAGGGGAGGGTCAGGGCGTGGATGCGGCGGGTGAGTCGGGGGCCCAGCAGTGGGCGCAGGGCGATGTCGGCGGCGGCGGGGGCGTGGGCCCGGGCCGCGAGGCGGGGCAGCAGGGCCACGCCGAGTCCGTTCGCCACCATCCGCAGGGCGAGGTGGTAGTCGTCCACCGCGTGGGCGATCCGGGGTGCGAAGCCCGCCAGCCCGCAGGCGGCGCGGACCAGGGCGGCGCTGCCGTCCTCGCGGGAGCCGACGATCCACGGGGTGTCGGCGAGGTCGCGCAGGTCGACGGCGGCGCCGTCCGCCCCGGGCCCGGCCGGGAGGGCGAGCAGGACCGGGTCGGCGGCGAGCGGGTGGACGGTGAACTCATCGGTGGAAAGGGCCGGTTCGGGCACGAGATCGTAGGTGTAGCGGACGGCGACGTCGCAGCGGCGGGCCCGGAGCGCGGCGAGGGCCTCGGGCGGTTCGAGCTCGTTCAGCGAGACCCGCAGCTCGGGGAACCGCTCGCGGGCGGCAACCAGGGCGGGCACCACGTGCACGGCGGCGAAGGTCGAGAAGCAGGCCAGGCCGACCGGGCCGCGCGGGGTGTCGGCGGCGGCCCGCAGGTCGCGTTCGGCGGTCTCCAGCGCGCCCAGCACGATGCGGGCGTGGGCGACCAGGCGCACGCCCTCGGGCGTCAGCCGGACCCGGCGGCCGTCGCGCTCCAGCAGCGGCACCCCGGCTTCGCGCTCCAGCACGGCGAGCTGCTGGGAGACCGCCGAGGAGGTGCGGCCGAGGGCGGCGGCGGCCGCCGTCATCGTGCCCCGGTCCGCGAGTTCGCGCAGCAGGAGGAGCCGCGCCGGATCCAACATCAAGCCGCCCTTACAGGTCTGTGAAGCATTACGTGGTGGACCTCAAAGATCCTTTCGGGGCATCCTGCCGCATGGACCGGGCAGCGCGCCCGGACGGGGACGGGAGAAGACCTTGATCGACACTCGGCTGATCGAACGCCACGCGGCGCGGGCCTGGCCCGCCGAGGAGGTGCGGGAGGAGGACGGCTGGCTGCTGCGGCACACCCCCGGGGTCCCGCGCCGGCGCTCCAACTCCGCGCTGCCGGTGGGGCGGGGCGACGCCCTGCTGAGCGGGATCGAACGGGTGGAGGGGTACTACGCCGCGCACGGGCTGCCGGTCGCCGTTCAGGTCTCCCCCGCCGAGGAGCACAGCGTTCTGGACGCCGGCCTCGACGCGCGCGGCTACCGGAAGGACGGAGGGGTCCTGGTGTGCACCGCACCGGCCGCCGCCGTCGCCGACGCCGCCCGGCCCGCGACGCCGCTGGACGTCACGCTCGCCGAACACCCCACCCGGGCCTGGCTCGACGCCTACGCGGAGCTGGAGCCGTCCGGGAGCGGCCGGGCGGAGGCCGAACGGCTGTTCCGCCGCATCACCGGACCGGCGGCCCATCTCGGTGTCGAGCGCGACGGCCGGCTCGTCGGCATCGGGCTCGTGGTGGCGGCGCCCGGCTGCGCCGGGGTGTTCTGCATGGCCACCGACCCCGCACACCGGCGGCAGGGCGTCGCCGGGGCGATCCTGCACGTCGGCGCGCGCTGGGCGCAGGCCCGGGGCGCGGAGACGCTCTACCTCCAGGTGACGGCCGAGAACACGACGGCGCGGCGGCTGTACGAGCGGATCGGGTTCGAGGTCTCGCACAGCTACCACTACCGGCTGAAGCCCTGACCGGGCGGGGGCGGCGGGCAGCTGACCGGGCGGTCGATCGTTTGTCGACGACCTGTCAACGCGCGTCGCGGAGGCTCTTCCCCAGGAGGACCGCACGGAAGCGGTCCCGAGAGCGAAGGGAAGATCCCATGGCACAGCGAAGGACCCTCGCCAGGGCGGCCCTGGCCGCCGCCGGCCTCGCCGCGATGCTCGCCACCGCGGCCCCGGCCGGCGCGGCCACCGTCGAGGGCCAGTCCTCGATCCAGACCGCGGCACGCAGCACGCAGGTCTCGCTCGTCAACTGGAGCAGCTGCGAGCTCCGGCTGCAGAACTCCTGGCTGGACCACGGGGTCTGGTCGGACGGTCTGGCCCCGGTGCCCGTCATTCCCGACGGGAGCGCCGTGCACTGGCAGTCCGAGAGCAACGGCTTCCTCACCGGCACCGAGGGCCACGTCATCTACGACGCGTTCAACTGCCAGGTGAGCGTGCTCAACGGCAAGCGTGTGCAGCTGCACTGGAACAACCCGTACGCGGGCAGCAACTCGTACGACAACTTCGGGTCCGACCCGAACTTCCGGTTCGGGCGCAACGGCGGTGACGGCAACAACGCCAGCGTCTACTGGCAGATCATGACCCCCTGACCCACTCTCCCGACCGTTCCCGGCGGCCGACGGGGACGGTCAGGAGCCGTCCTGGCAGGAGGACTTGCGGCGCTTCTCGAAGTCCTTGGCGTTCAGCAGCTTGTAGTCCCAGTCCCAGCCGCCCACCGCCCACTTGCCGGCGGGCAGGCCCATCAGCACGTCGCCGGGCACGGTGACGGTGAGGGCGCGGTCGCGGACGACCTCCACGGTGTAGCGCCGGTCCGCGACCACCGGGCCCGGGGACTTCCCGGAGGTCGTCCAACCGGGCGGGAGGGCGCCGAGGTCCACGGTCTCGGTGACGGAGCGGCCCTCGCGCGGGTGGACCTCCAGCTTCTCCGAGCCCGGGAACACCTTCACCCGCACCACGTGCAGCCGCTCGTCGTGGCACATGCCCGTCCGCACGACCAGCCGACCGGCGTCCAGGCGCACGGCGATCAGCCGCTCGGCCGGCGGCTCCGGGTCGCCGCACCCGGCCACCGCCCCGGCGACCACCGTCACGGCCGCGGCCGCCACCGCCGCCCTGTGCCACCACCGCTTCATCAGCCCCCGCTCTCTCCTACCACCGCGCAGGAAGTCGGCCCGGCCGACTTCCTGCTCCGGGACGGCGGACGAGTTCCATCGGGCCATCATCCCAGGGTGTGCGCACCACCCGGGCAGGGGGTCAGGGGGGGCTGGCGGGGAGTCAGGGGTGGGGGCGGGGCGACAAGATGCGGGGCGCGGCCCGGAAGGCCGCGCCCCGCAGAAGAGAAGTGTGGGCGCGTGCCGCCGGCCGTCGCCGGGGCACGCGCCCACCGCACCGGAGGGGGCGGTACGGACGTCGCGACGGGGGTGGCGCGGCGTCCGTACCGGGCTCCGGTGGTTCGAGGGGTCAGCCCGCCGCCGGGACGGCGCGGCGGCCGGTGGCGGCGCGCAGGGCCACGGCGAGGCCGACCAGGACGATGCCGAACCAGACGACGCTCTTGACGCCCGTGTGGTCGGCGAACAGGCCGCCGATCAGGGCGCCCAGGGCGATGCAGGTGTTGTAGGCCATGGTGTTGAGCGACATCGCGGCCTCGAAGGTCTCCGGCGCGGCCGCGAGCGTCATGTTGATCTGGCTGAGCTGGACGACACCGAAGGCGAGGCCCCACAGCACCATGGCGACGATCACGCCGAAGTCGTTGGTGCCGATGGTCAGCAGCATCACCAGGGCGCCGATCAGCAGCAGCCCGCCCACCACGAAGCTGCCGCGCAGGCTCTTGTTGACGCTCTGGCCGCCGATGAAGTTGCCAATGGCGCCGCCGATGCCGAAGACGATCAGGACGACGGTGATGAAGCCGACGCTCGCCTCGGCGCTCTTCTCCAGGTACGGGCGGACGAAGGTGTACGCGCCGAAGTGGCCGAGGACGAAGAACACCACCATGACCAGGACCACGCGCAGCGGCACGTTCTTGACCGGCAGTCCGAAGACCTCGCGGACGGAGACCGCGTTCGCCGACGGCAGCGAGGGGATGGTGACGGCGACGGCGAGCAGCACCAGCGCGCTGAGGCCGGCCCAGATCAGGAAGGTGGTGCGCCAGGAGCTGACGCTCTCCAGCAGGGTGCCGAGCGGGATGCCGACGACGGTGGCGATCGAGATGCCGGACATCACGACGGCGGCGGCCCGGTTGGCCTGCTTCTCCGGGACGATGCGCATCGCCATGCTGACGCCGATGGCCCAGAAGACGCCGCTGGCGAAGCCCATGAACATGCGGGTGACCAGGATCAGCGGGTAGTTGGGGGCGATCGAGGTGATCAGGTTGCCCACGGCCAGCACGCCGAGCAGGGTGGTCAGCAGCTTGCGCCGGTTGACCCGGCGGGTCCAGGCCACGATGAACGGCACGCCGAGGCCGGCCGCGACGCCCTGGGCCGTGACCATCAGGCCGGCGGTGCCGACCGAGACGTCCAGGCTCTCGCTGAGCGGGGTGAGCAGGCCGATCGGCATCAGCTCGGTGGTGAGGAAGACAAAGAGGCTCGCGGTGATGGCGGCGACACCGAGCCATCCGTCGGCCGCCGGACCGTTCTTCCGCAGCGTCGCCGCTGTGGGCAGTTCTTCTTCTTGCGTGGTCATGTCATATCTCCGGAAGTGGAGTGGGTCGGGCGGAAGTGGTCGGGCGAAGGGGTCGGGCAGAAGGGGTCGGGCGCGGTACCCGGCGCCGGGCGGCGCCGGGTCCGACGAGGTGGTGAGCGTGGTGAGGTGCGCCCGCCGCTACCCGCTGCGTTCCTCTTCGAGGGCGCGTGCGCCGGTGCCGGACGCGAGGGGTTCGGGAGGCGCCGCCGCGGGCTCCTTCCGCGGTGGACGGGACTGGCCGAGCACGACCGCCAGGAAGATCACGGCGATCCCGAGGAGCTGGAGCAGCGACAGCGTCTGGTCCTTGAAGAGGTAGCCCAGCAGCGTCGCCACGACCGGGCTGCCCAGCGCCAGGAAGGACACCGCGGTGGCCGGCAGCAGCCCGATCCCCCGGAACCAGACGATGTAACTCAGCACCGCACCCAGGGAGATGAGGTAGGCGAAGCCGAGGACGTTGTCGCCCGTCAGACCGTCCGGCATGTCCTCCAGCGACAACCAGAACGGCAGCAGGACCAGACCGCCCGCCGTCAGCTGCCACCCGGTGAAGGTCAGCAGGCTGACGCCCTCGGGGCGGCCCCACCGCTTGGTGAGGGTGATGCCCGAGGCCATGCACAGGGCGCCGCCGACCGCGGCGAGGACCCCGACGGCGTCCAGCGACACCTTGCCCTTGAAGACGAGCAGCGCCACACCCCCGGCGCCCAGGACGCAGGCCAGCGCGTGCACCCCTCTGACCCGTTCACCGAGGAACAGCGCCGCCAGGATCACCACGAACATCGGCTGGGCCGACATGATCACGGCGGCGATGCCGCCCGGGAGCCGGTAGGCCGCGACGAACAGCAGGAAGTTGAAGGCGCCGATGTTCAGCACCCCCAGCACCAGCGCGCGCAGCCACCAGGCGCCGACCGGCAGCTTCCGGCCCAGGGCCAGCAGGAACAGGCCGCCCGGCAGCGCCCGCATGGTGGTCGCCAGCAGCGGCCGGTCCGGGGGCAGCAGCTCGGTGGTGATCAGATAGGTGCTGCCCCACACCGTCGGTGCCAGGCCGGTCAGGGCCACCGTGGACAGATTCCGTCTGCTCGTCATGTCGATCTCGCCTCACATCCGGTGGGAAGCACCGTGGGATTACGTCCGGTCGGCCCGGCGGGGACGGCTCGCGCGGGGGCAGCTCACCCGGGGCGAGCACTCGCGGGGTCGGCCCGGCGGGGACGGCTCAGTCGAAGATCGGGTCGCGGTCGCGGCCGCGCTTCAGCTCGAAGAAGCCGTCGGTGCTCGTCACCGCCAGGACGCCGTCCCAGAGCTTCCCGGCCTTCTCTCCGCGCGGGGCGGGGGTGAGCACCGGGCCGAAGAAGGCCAGCGGCTCGCCGTCCGGGCCGGGCACGTGGATCACCGGGGTGCCGACCTCGGAGCCGACCGGGTCCATGCCCTCGTGGTGCTGGATCCGCAGCTTCTCGTCCCAGGAGTCGTCGTCCGCGGCCGAGACCAGCTCGACCGGCAGCCCGGCCTCCTTGAGGGCGGCGGTGATCATGTCGTGGCCGAGCCCGGCCTTCTCGTGGTGGATCAGCCGGCCCATGGCGTTGTAGAGCGGGCGCAGCACCTCGGCACCGTGCTGCTCCTGGGCGGCGATGCACACCCGCACGCAGGCCCAGCCGTCGATCATGCCCTGGCGGTACTTCTCCGGGACCTCGCGGCCCTCGTTGAGCACGGACAGGCTCATGATGTGGAACCGGGTCTCCACCGGCCTGACCTGCTCCACCTCCAGCATCCAGCGGGAGGTGATCCAGGCCCAGGGGCAGCGGGGGTCGACCCAGATGTCGGCGGTGATCGTCTCGGGACTGGCCGGCGCGGCGCTCATGACGGTCGCTCGTCCTTTCGGTCTGACGGGCGGCACGGGCGCGCGCGGGCACGCCTCGGCGGGGTGCGCCCAGGTACGGGTGAACGGGGAGAGGTCGACGGCGGCACGGCGTCCGGGCAGGACGGACGGACCCCGGTCGGGGGCCCGCCCGGTGGAGTCGCCCCGGGGCGGCTCCGGCCGTGTGCGGTCGCCTTCAGTGTCGGGCCGCGCGCATCGATGAGTCCAACACATGCTTGTCACCCGTTGCATCGCGGATCACGATGGACGAATGGAGCTCCAGCAGATGCGCTACGTGATCGCGGTCGCCGAGACGAACAGCTTCACCCGCGCCGCCCAGCGCTGTCTGGTGGTGCAGTCCGCGCTCAGCCACCAGATCGGGCGGCTGGAGAAGGAGCTGGGCGCGCGGCTGTTCGAACGCACCAGCCGCCGGGTGCGGCTGACCCCGGCCGGGGCGGCCTTCCTGCCCGCCGCCCGGCAGTGCCTGGACGCGGCGGAACGGGCGGCCACCGAGGTCGCGGCCGCCGTCGGGGAAGTCCGCGGACTCCTCAAGGTGGGGCTGATCCCCACCGTCGCGGCGGTGGACATCCCGGCCGTGCTCGGCGAGTTCCACCAGCGGCACCCGAAGGCCCGGATCAGCCTGAGCGTCGGGGCCAGCGACGAACTGGTGGAGCAGGTCCGGCAGGGCGAGATCGAGGTGGCCTTCCTCGGCATCCCGGTCACCGCGCACCCCCGGGGGGTGATGGCCAGGGAGCTGGCCAGGGAACGGCTGGTCGCCGTGGTCTCCCCGGACCACCCGCTGGCCGGCGAGAGCTCGGTGGACCTGCGGCGGCTGGCCTCGGAGGTGTTCGTCGACCTCCCGGCGAAGACCGCCGGGCGGGCCCAGTCCGATCTGGCGTTCGCCGCGGCCGGGCTCACCCGCGAGGTCGCGTTCGAGGTGACCAACGCGGACTACCTGGCCCGGCTGGTCGCCGCGGGCCTGGGAGTGGCGCTGCTGCCGCCCCGGTACGTCGCGGGCCTGACCGGGATGGTCACGATCGAGGTGACGGACGCGCCGTCCCGGGCCGAGTACGTGATCTGGGGCCGGGAGAGCCCGCACCCGGCGGCGGCGGCCTTCCTGGAGCTGCTGGGGATCACCGAGGACTGACGGCGGATCGGCGGAGGGGTGGGGCCGGGGCCTCCCCGAGGGGAGGGAGACCCCGGCGGGTCGGGGGGTCGGAACAAGCGGGTCGGGAGAGAAGCGGGTCAGGAGAGGCGGTGCACGGTGAAGTCGACCGCCACGTCCAGGACGGGCTGGGTGGTGGTGAACACCTTCTTGTGGGTGAAGCCGCCGTCCGCCACCAGCTTCTCGAAGTACGCGACGTCGCCCATGGTGCTGAAGAAGAGCACCATCCGCCCGTCCTCCGTCAGGTGGTCCCGGGCCTCGCGGAAGAAGCGGGTCAGCGCCCGGTAGCCGGCGTCGGTGCCCGCGACGTCCGCGTAGTCGGCAGCGGCGAACCACTGGAACGGCGGGTTGAAGACGATCAGGTCGAACCGGCCCTCGACCGCGGCGAAGACGTCGCTCTCGCGCGCCTCCACCCGGTCGGCGACCTGGTTCAGCTCGGCGTTGACCCGCACGGCGGCGACGGCGTCCGGGTTGAGGTCCACCGCCAGGACGTCGGCGCCCTTCTTCGCGGCGATCAGGGCCAGCGAACCGCTGCCGGTGCCCATGTCGAGGACCCGGTCACCGGGCTTGACCTCGGCGAACACCGCGCCGCCCAGCATCGGGGAGACCGGGCAGGGGGTCATCACGGAGGCGGGGACCCGCAGGGTCAGGCCGAGGAACGGGACGGTCTGCTCGCCCTCCTCGCCGCCCAGCTCGCCCAGGGCCCGGCGCAGCTCGGTGATCTCCTTCACCTGGGCCTCGGGGACCAGCGGGCGGTAGGACTCGGCCTCGGAGGTGGACTGCTGCTGAAGCGTCATGGTGTCGTGTCCGTCCATGTGTGGGGTTGGGTGGGGGGAACGGTGGGGTGCCCGGGGTGACGCGGGCTCAGGCCCCGGCCCGGAGCCGGGCGTAGGCGGCGGCCAGCCGGCCGCCCACCTCGGCGGTGCTGATCAGCACCGCCATGTTGGCCCGGGAGGAGCGGCCCTCGGTGGCCGCGTCCACGGCCCGCATCAGGTACTTGGTGACCGCCTGGCCCCGGATGCCGTCCCGGTCGGCGGCGGCCGTCGCCTCGACGATCGCGGCGTCCACCTCCTCGCCGTCGATCGCCTCCTCCGGCCGGACCGGCGTGGTGACCAGGAAGCCGCCCCGGTTGCCCAGCGCCCAGTGGTTCTCGATCGACCGGGCCACCAGCTCGTCGTCGTCCAGCCGCAGCGGACTGCGGAAGCCGCTGGAGGCACAGTAGAAGGCCGGGAAGTCGTCCGAGCGGTAGGAGACCACCGGGACGCACTGGGTCTCCAGGTACTCCAGCGTCAGACCGAGGTCCAGGATCTTCTTCGCCCCGGCGCACACCACGGCGACCTTGGACCGGGTGAACTGGATCAGGTCCGAGGACACGTCCATGGTGGTGGCCGCGCCCCGGTGCACCCCGCCGATGCCGGCCGAGGAGAAGAACGGGATGCCGGCCAGCTCCGCCGCCACCAGGCAGGAGGCGACCGTCAGCGCGCCCATCCGGCCCTGGGCCAGCACGACCGGCAGGTCCCGGCTGCTGACCTTGGGGATGCCCGGCGTGGAGGCGAACCGCTCGATGTCGGCGTCCGTCATGCCGACCACGATCCGGCCGCCCTCGACCGCGATCGTGGCGGGGACCGAGCCGCCCGCCCGGACGGCCTGCTCCACCTTGCGGGCGGTCGCGGCGTTGTCCGGGTAGGGCAGCCCGTGGGTGATGACGTTGGACTCCAGCGCCACCACCGGGCGGCCCTCGTGGAGCGCCTCGGCCACCTCCTCGCTGAGGGTGAGCGGGACGGCCCGGTGGGCGAGGGAGGTCGTCGGGAGCACGGGCACGGGAGTCACGGGCACGGGAGTCACGGACGCGGGAGTCACGGACGCGGGAGTCACGGCCGCCCCCATCAGAGCGCGTCGGGGCGGTAGTCGGGCACCTTGCCGAGGATGTCCCGGCGGTTGACGATCTCCGGGATGTAGACCTGCTCGGTCCAGTTCTCCTCGGCGATCGACTCGACCGCGATCGACACCACGCCCTCCTCGCAGCCGAAGGCGTCGGTGACCGCCTTGGTCACGGCCGCCAACAGCTCGGCCTGCTGGGTGTCGCTGAGTTCCATCGGGAAGTGCTTGATGTTGACGTGCGGCATCACGGTGTCCTTCCGGAGGTGCAGGCGGCGGTGGACGGCCGTCACCAGCTCGTCGACGTCCGGCGCCCGGAGCAGGGAGTAGTGGTCGGCCGTCAGCTCGACGACGGTCGGCGGCTCGGCGGAGTATCCGCTGCTGCCGTCGAGGAACGAGTACTCGTCCCCCCGCGCCTTGAAGACGGTGATGGGTGCCGAGACCCGGCGCTCCCGCAGTTCGCGGAAGGTGTAGGTGAACTCGAAGGTCGTGCCCACGATCCGGACGATCCGGCGCACCAGGTCCGGGTCCAGGCCGGGGATGCCCTCGCCGACGAAGCGGGCGAAGCTCTCGTCGTCCCGGGCCACCGCGAGGCACCGCTCCAGCAGCGGGCTGTCGATGGTGCCCGTGAAGACCGAGAGCAGGATCGCCACGAAGGCCCTGCTGGTGTAACTGGCGGTCCGCTCCTCGGGGCGGGTGCCGGTGGTGCGGACCTTGGGCGAGCCGGGGGCGATCAGGAAGACGTGGTCGACCGTGCGGCCGGCCTGCTCCAGCTGGTACGCCGTCTCGAAGGCGACCCGGGCCCCGAAGGAGTAGCCCCACAGGGTGTACGGGCCCTCGGGCTGGACCTCAAGCACCGCCCGGACGTCCTCGGCCGCCATCTCCCTGATCGTCGGGTACGGGACCTCGCCCGGGTTGACGCCGTGGGCCTGCACCCCGAGGAACGGCCGCTCGGTGCCCAGGCGTTCGGCCAGCAGCCGCAGGTTCATCGGGTAGCCGCCCAGGCCGGGCCAGCAGAAGACCGGGCGTGGGCGCGCGGTCGGCGCGGGTGAGCCGGACCCGGTCGGCACGGGTGAGCCGGACCCGGTCGGCACGGGTGAGCCGGACCCGGTCTGCGCGGGCGAGGCGGACCCGGTCAGCGGCACCAGGCGCGAGGTGTGCTCCGCCGGGCCGCCGGAGAGCCGGCGGGCCAGGCCCTCCACCGTCGGCGAGGTGAAGACCACCTCCAGCGGCAGCGCCGCCCCGAAGGCCCGGTTGATCCGGTTGACCAGGGTGACGGCCAGCAGCGAGTTGCCGCCGCAGGCGAAGAAGTCGTCCTGCGCGGAGACGCTCTCCTGCTTCATCACCTCCTGCCACAGCACGGCCACCCGGCGCTCGGTCTCGTCCCTGGGAGCGACGAAGGGCCGGTCGGCGGCCCCCGCGACGACCCGGTCGGAGACCGCCAGCGCCTTGAGGTCGATCTTGCCGTTGGCGGTGGTCGGCAGCGCGTCGAGCACCACGACCTTGTTCGGGATCATGTAGTCCGGCAGGTAGTTGACCAGGTCGTCGCGGATCAGCTCGGCCGGCCCGCGCATGTGGACCGCGTCCTCCCGCATGCCCTCGTGCCGCCGCTGCGCGCGGCTGACCCGGCCGCCGAGGAAGAAGTACGAGGCGCCGCCCGGCCGCCCCAGCTCGCGCAGGATCCCGTCGAACCGGCGGGCCGAGGGCAGGTCGTCGCCGCCGCGGGAGCTGTAGCCGGAGGACATGAAGCCGAGGTCGAGGTCGTTCAGCGACAGCCGCTGCGCCACCCGGCCCAGGTCGATGTAGCGCCGCCACCGCTGCGGGCTGCGGCTGATCACGGTGACCCCGAAGGACGCCCGGCCGTAGACGGCCTGGTTGATCGCGATGACCTGCTTGCGCAGCACCAGGTCGGACGAGACCAGGCGCAGCCGGCCGTCCTCGTGCAGGTACTGCCCGGCCGGGAGGTCCACGCCCTTGCCGGGGTGGACCTGGACGAACAGGTCGAGGTCCCGGTCCTCGCGCGGTCCGCGCCAGGGCGTCCAGTCGAAGCTGCCGAGGTAGTGGTCCTGGTCGGCGACGCCCAGCCGGGACTTGACCTCCGGGGTGAAGGGGGCGGGTCCGATGTCGAGGCCGTAGGCCGGGAGGACCTCCTCCAGGAGGCCGACGATGTGGCCGGTCTCGATCTCCAGGACCTCGGTGATGTTGGTCTTGTAGACCGGCTCGATGGCGCCGCGGCGGCCGAGGAAGTGCATCCGGATCCGCGGGGTCGCGGCGGCGGCCGTGTCGTCGGGGGCCTTGCGCGGTCCGGGCAGCAGACGCGGCGCGGGTGCTGCGGACGGCGCGGGCGCAGCCGGTGCCGCGGAGACCAGGACGAGGCGGTGGTCGATCGGGTGGTGGTAGTGGATGCCCGGCCGGATGCCGGGGAAGCCGGTGATCTCCAGGTACACCTGCGTCGCGTAGAGCGAACCGGGCGAGGCGTAGGCGTACTTGGGGAGCAGCCGCTCCGGGCTCAGGTGCTGCCCGAGGTGGCGCAGGATCGCGCCGAGCGCCCCGGCGTCCAGCTCCGCGAGCGGCCGCGACCGCCCGGCGGCGGCCGGGCGGCGGGCCAGCAGCGCCAGCAGGTCGCGCTCCGAGACCGGCGCCTCGCCCTCGTAGAAGCGGTAGGTCTTGCGGGCGAAGGCGAGGGCGCGCTGGGCCTCGGTGGCGGTCCGGCCGGGCAGGTCGACGGAGGGCAGGCCGGCCAGCTCGGCCGAGGTCCGCACACCCGGGTTGGACAGCTGCGCCTTGACCTGGAGCTTGCTCTCCTTGGACTGGTGGTGCGCGCCGTGGCTGCCCTGGTCCATCAGGGCGGCTTCCCTCGGGTCGAGTTCGACGCAGGCGACGAGGTTCTGGAAGCCCGTCCTCGGGTCGTCCTTGACCAGCACGGCCGCGTGCCGGACCCAGTCGTGGGTCTCGATGGCGAGCCGGATCTCGTCCAGCTCCACCCGGAAGCCGCGCAGCTTCACCTGGTTGTCGGCGCGGCCGGTGAACTGGACGGTGCCGTCGGCGTTCCAGTAGGCGAGGTCGCCGGTGCGGAAGAACCGCCCGCCGCCGTCCGGGTCCTGGCTGAAGCGCTGCTCGGTCAGGTCCGGCCGGTGCAGGTAGCCGCGCGCCACCTGGACGCCGCCGATGGAGAGTTCGCCGATCTCGCCCACGCCCAGCTCGGCGCCGTCGCGGCCGAGGATCCGGTACTCGGTGCCGTCGACGGGGGCGCCGATGGAGACCGAGTTGGGGCCGTCGCCGACCGAGGACTTGGTCACCACGAAGGAGGAGGAGTTGATGGTGCACTCGGTCGGACCGTAGAGGTTGACCAACTCGCGGCCGGGCAGGGCCTCCAGGAAGGTCCGGGCCAGGGTTCTGGAGAGCGCCTCGCCGCCGGTGAAGACCTGCTCCAGTGCGTGGCAGGACTCCAACTCCTCGGTCTCCAGCAGGGCCTGGAGCAGCGTCGGGACGCACTGGACGGTGGTGACGCCGTGCTCCTTGACCGCCGCGACCAGCCGCTCGGTGTCCCGGTGGATGCCGGGCCCGCCCACCACCACGGTGGCGCCGACCGCCGGGGCGAGGATCTCCCACTGGGCGGCGTCGAAGCTGATCGGCGTCTTCTGCAGCACGACCCGGGTCCGGTCGAGGCCGTGGGCCGCGCGCAGCCAGGCCATCTGGTGGGCGATGCTGCGGTGCTCGATCATCACGCCCTTGGGCCGGCCGGTGCTGCCCGAGGTGTAGATGACGTAGGCCAGCGCCTCGGGGGCGGGGTCGGGCAGGTCGACCGGCGCCGTCGGGTGCTCGTCCTCGGCGCGGACGACCACGGTGCCGGCGGGCGCCAGCGCCGTCAGCCGCTCGACCAGCCGGTCCTGGGCGACGATCACCTTGACGCCGGAGTGCTCGATCATGAAGCGCAGGCGTTCCTCGGGGTACTCCGGGGCCAGCGGCAGATAGGCGCCGCCCGCGAGGAGGATGCCCCAGGCGCCGGTCAGCACCTCGGTGGAGGGCTCGACGAACAGCCCCACGCACTGGTCCGCGGTCACTCCGAGGCCCCGCAGGTGCCCGGCCAGTCCCCGGCTCCGGCGGACCAGTTCGGCGAAGGTGAGCCGCTCGTCGCCGCCGATCACCGCCGGGTCGTCGGGGCGCTCGGCGGCGGTGCGCAGGAGCAGTTCGGGCAGTAACGGGTGGTCGGCCGGGCCTCGGCCCGACGCTTGGGCAGTCATCTGGGTCCCCCTGGGTGTGCGGGTGTCCTGGTGTCCGGCTTTCCTGTTGTCCTGGCGCTCCGGCGTCCCGGTGTCCTGGCGTCCCGCCGTGCGGGCGGGCGGATCAGCGGTCGGCGGCGGTCCGTCCCCTGCGCAGCGCGTCGGCGACGTCGAGCATGCGGCGGGTCTGGTAGGCGAGGGCGGCGAGGTTGTCCTCGGTGACGTTCTCCGCCAGCCGGCCCGGGACCGCCTGCCGGCCGGAGACCGAACTGACGCCGTAGGGGTTGCCGTTGCTGGGGGCCGTCATGATCTCGTCGGTGACGCCGGGCGGCACGATGATCCCGCCCCAGTGGTAGAAGACGGCGTTCAGCGAGAGGATCGTCGCCTCCTGGCCGCCGTGCGGGGCGCCGGTGGAGGTGAACGAGGCCATCACCTTGCCCTGGAGGCCGCCGCGGGCGTTGAGCGGCCAGGCCAGCTCGATGAAGTGCTTGAGCGGGGCGGCGATCATCCCGAACCGGCCGGGGCCGCCGAGCAGGATCACATCGGCCCAGGCGAGGTCGTCGACGGAGGCGGTGGGGACGGCCGCGATCGCCGCGGCGTTCTCCTGCCAGGCCTCGGTCCACTCGGTGAACTCCGGGGCCAGGGAAGCCTCGACGTACTCGGGGACCCGGCGCAGCCGGGCCACGGCGCCGGCCTTGGTGGCGGCCTCCTCGGCGGCCAGGGCGAGCTTGTGGACGTTGCCGGTGCCCGAGTAGTAGACGATCGAGATCCTCGTCGGCGCGGAGGTGTCGGCGGTGGACACGGTGGTGCTCCTCAGGGTCGGTGGCGGTGGCGGTGACGCCAACAGGCGGTGGCGGCAACAGGCGGTAGTGGCAACGGCGGTGGGGGCCGGAGCGGTGGGGTCGCGGGGTTACGGATCCCGGACCCCGCCCGCCCCGGCGGGTGGGGAGGGCCTCAGGCGGGGACGTCGGTCCCGAAGTAGCGGTCGCCGAAGTCGCCGATGCCGGGCACCATGAACGCGTTCTCGTTGAGCCGCTCCTCGATCGAGGAGGTCACGATCCGCACCCCGGGGTGGCGGTCGTGCACGGCCCGGATCCCCTCCGGGGCGGAGAGCAGGTTCACGAAGAGGATGTGCTCCTCCGGCACGCCGTGGTCGAGCAGCACCCCGATCGCGGCCAGCGCGGTGCCGCCGGTGGCGAGCATCGGGTCGAGGAGCAGCACATGGCCCCGGCCGATCCCGGCGGGCAGCGCCGCGTAGTACAGGCGCGGGAGCTTGGTGACCTTGTCCCGCTGGATCAGGATCTTGCCCAGCCTGGTCTCCGGTGCCATCACCCGCAGTTCGGACTCCATGCTGTCCCCGGCCCGGGCGACGGACACCCCGTAGACCTGGGTGGCCGGCGACAGGCCGTGGTAGACCTGCCCGACCGGGGTGCGGACGTCGCGCGGCTCGTACGGCAGCAGGTCCAGCGCGGCGTCCAGCAGGCCGCGGATGATCCGGTTGGCGGAGAGGACGAAGTCCTCCCGGCGGGCCTCGCGGTCGCGGACGACCGCGTGCAGGGCCCGCAGACGGTTGGTCTGGGGCACCAGGTGGGTCACCCGGGTCACGCCCCGCAGCGGCTCGGTCCCGGTGGTCATCAGGAGGCGCTCCGGCCGTCCTCCGCGGCGACCCGGGCGAAGGCCGCGCGGGCCTCCTGGACGAAGGTGCGCACCTTCTGCCGGTCCTTGCGCCGGGTGGCCTTGTCCTCCAGGCCGGTGTGGGCGTCAACGGCGGCGGGGCGGACGGCCTCGATGGCGGCCGCGACGTTCTCCGGCGTGAGCCCGCCCGCCATCATCAGCGGCTTCGGGGAGATCCGGACCAGCTCGGCGCTGACCGACCAGTCGTGGGTCAGGCCGGTCGCGCCCTTGGCGCCGGTGGCCGGGTTGAAGCTGTCGGTGATGAACATGTCCACCCACTCGGCGGAGGTCTCGACGATGGCGCGCAGCTCGTCGATGTTGTCCGACTTCACCACGAGGCTCTTGAGCACGTAGAGGTCAGGGGCGAGGGTGCGCAGGCGGCGCAGCTCGGCCGGGGTCACGTCGCCGTGCAGCTGGATCGCGCTCACGCCGATCTCGGCGCAGAACGCGGCGATCTCGTCGGCCTCGGTCAGGTAGGTGATGATGACGCCCTTGTTGCCGGGCTGGATCGCCTTGACGATGGCGGCGGCGTCGGCCTCCGAGAGGTCCTCGTTCTTGGCCGGCAGGCGCAGGGCGAAGCCGAGCCAGTCGGCGCCCTCCTCGATGATCAGGTCGGCCTCGGCCTGGTCGATGATGCCCGCGACCTGGATCAGTCCGTACATGTCTGCCTCCTCTGGCCTCGGCGGTCCTGGCCGGGGCCGGTCTGCGACGGTTTCGGGGGGTCGCCGTCCGGGGGACGGCGGTGGTGGAGCGGGGCGGCGTTGCGGGGCGGGCCCGTGGGTGGTGCGTTGGCTGCGCGGCGGGTGCCTTGCGGGGCGGCGGGTGCTTGCGGGGCGGGCCCGGGTCAGCGGGCTTCGGCGGCCTTGGCGAGTTCGGCGACGACGAGGCGTGCCACGGGGGCGGCGGAGGCGGGGTTCTGCCCCGTGACGACCCGGCCGTCGCTCTGGGTGTGGGCCTGGTACACGGGCGCCTTGGTGTGCAGCGCGCCCGACTCCTTCAGCCGGTCCTCCAGCAGGAACGGCATGACCTCGACCAGGCCCAGCGAGTCCTCCTCCTCGTTGCTGAACGAGGCGACCCGCTTGCCGCTCACCAGCAGGGTGCCGTCCGGCAGCCGCAGGTTGACCAGCGCGGCCGGGCCGTGGCAGACGGCGGAGACGACGCCGCCCCGGCCGTGGATGTCCATGGCGATGCGGGCCAGGTCCGGGGAGTCCGGGAAGTCCCACATGGCGCCGTGGCCGCCGACGTAGAAGATCGCCGCGTACTCGGCGGGGTCGACCTCGGCCGCCCGGCGGGTCGCCACGAGCTTGGCCTTGACGGTCTCGTCGGCCAGGAAGCCGACGATCTCGGGGTCGTCCTCCTCGCCCGGGAAGACGACGGCCGGCGGCTCGCCGCCGCGCACGGAGACGAAGTCGACCTCGTGGCCGGCGCCGACGAAGACGTTGTAGGGGTGGGCCGCCTCCGAGACGCTGTAGCCCGTCCGGTTGCCGGTGTCCCCCAAGGTGTCGTGACTGCTGACGGCGAGCAGGATCTTGGCCATGGTTCCTCCTGGAGTCGCTGCGGACTGCTCCGCGGGTGGTCGGGCGCGGGGTCGGGCGGGTGGTCGGGCGCGCGGCGGGTGGCCGGCCCCGGCCGGGACCGGGGCCGGTCGGTGCCGGGTGGAGGATCAGGCCCGGTGGATGAAGTCCTGGATCAGCTGGACGAGTTCGGCCGGCCTCTCGAAGATCACCATGTGGCCGCTGTCGATCTCGGTGTAGCTGGAGTTCGGGATCGCGGCGGCCAGCTCGCGGGAGTGCTCGGCGGGCACGGCGGCGTCCGGGTACGGGGCCAGCACGAGGGTCTCGGCCTCGACCTTGCCGACGATGTCGCGGATGTCGACCTGGACCAGCAGCTCCAGCTGGCGGATGCGGCCGTTGGAGGGGCTCAGCTCCGAGCCGAGGTTCTCGACGTCGCTCAGGCTCGGCCGGGTGCGGATGTAGCGCGGGCTGAAGGCCGTGGTGCTCAGGACCCGCCCGAAGGCCTTGGCGTCGTGCTTCTGACTGAGCGTCAGGCCGATCAGGTTCTCGATGTAGAGGTCCGACTTCACCAGGCCGCCGATCGGCACCAGCCGGCGCACCAGCCCGGGGTGGAGCGCGGCGGTGGCGGCGACGACGGCCCCGCCGAGCGAGAAGCCCACCAGGTCCACCGGGCCGAGGCCGGCGTGCTCGATCACGGCGGCGACCTCGTCGGCGAGCTGCTCGACGGTCAGCGGCGTGCCGTCGTCCTCGGCGGTCTCGCTGCCGGAGAGCTCCGGCAGGATGACGGTGTTGCGGCGGGCGAAGTCCTCGACGAGGTGCCCGAAGGTGACCTGGCCCCCCTTGCCCACGCCGTGCACCAGGACCAGGGCCGGCCCCTCGCCGGTCACGGTGTAGTGGACGCGCGAGTTTCCGACGGAGATCGTGGGCATGACGGATCGCCTCCTGTGACGATGTGGAAAGGAATACCCCGACAGACCCTGACCGGGGAATCGGAAAATGTGGTGCGGGCATGCGTACGGAAATGCGCACGGAGAATTCCGCCGGCCCCACCGGATTCGCATGGGTGCAGGCCGCCGGGGTTCCGCGGGATGCAGCTGCGCAGTATTTCGACAACGCCGGCCGACTTCGCCGCAGGGGCGGCCGGACGGATGGTGCGGGTCCGCACGACGGGGCGCGGGGCCAATTGCGACGCGGACACGACATGCTGGAGCACGGGAAGGAAGCTCCCTCGAACCCCTGCCCCCTCGATCACTCGAAGTAGAATTTATCTACTTCCAGCGATCCGGTCAAGCTTGCAGATCACCTTCGGGTGATCCGGCACCCACCCTGCAGCGCGCAAAGGTGTGCGGCAAATGCGTTGAAATATCAATGAAGCGCAATAAAACGGACATCCAGTCATGGCGGGAGTGGCTCCCTCGACGGCCGCACTGAACTCGGGCCGCGGTCACGAGCTCATGCCGATGCCCCGGATGTCGGGATCTTCCGCTGCCTGGGCACTATCATTCTTTCAGACCCCATCCAGTGGAGTATGCCCGTGCCCGACCGCTTGTTCGACGGCAATAAGCTGCGCAACCTCCGCGTCGTCAAAGGAATGTCGCAGGCCACGCTGGCGGCCGGGCTTCATGTGAAAGTGAACGCCGTCTATCGCTGGGAGAACGGCCTGGCAGCTCCCCCGCCGGAGCGTTTGCCGACGATTGCCGCATTCCTGGACACCGACCTGGACGAGCTCTTTCCGCGCAGCGAATCACCGAATCTCGCCGACCTGCGGTGCGACGCCGGGATGACCCAGGCGGACACCGCGCGCCACACCAACACCGCCTCCCCCATGCCGGTGCGGGCCGCCGAACAGGGCAGGCGACCGCTCTCCGAGCAGGCGGTGACGGCCCTGGCCGCCGCCTACGGGGTGACCCGGGCCGAGCTGCTCGCGGCGCAGCGGCGCTCCTTCGGCCAGGCCGAGGAGCCGGCGGCGGAACCCTCGGCCGAGGGCGCCCGGGTGGCACGGAAGCTGGAGTCGCTGCGCACCGAGGTGTACGGCGGGGTGGCGCCCTCGGACGCGCACCTCGCGGCCGAGGGGAACCGCCGGAGCGGCTCCGACGCGCTCACCGAGGCCCTGGTCCGCTCGCTGCGGGCCGGCGAGGTCGCCGAGCCGCCGGACGCGGCGCTCGACGCCCTGGCGCTCGCCCTCGACGTGCCGCCGGTCTACTTCCGGCAGGACGATCCGGAGGTGGACGCGCTGATCCTGTCCACCCGGGCCGTGCGCGACAGGTTCACCGTGATGGCCGCGCGCGGCGCGGGCCAGGACCTGCCGAAGGAATCCTGGGACCAGCTCCGGGACTTCATCAGTGGGACGATGGCGGAGATCTTGGGAGAGGACGGGAACGGACGCCCGGAGTGAGGTGTTCGGCCGCCGGCTGCCGGGACTCCCGGCCGGGGGGCTCCGCCGCGGCCCCGGACGGGGCGCGGCGGTCCGTCCCGGTCCCGGAGGACGCGCGGCGGTCCGTCCCCGGGGACGCGCGGTGGTCCGCCCCCGACGCCGGTCCGCGCTCGCGCCGGCGACTGATCAACCGGGCCGCGTGGTCGGCGCGCAGCTCGATGAAGGCGTCCCGCTTCAGGGACCTGGCCGTCGCCGGGATCCCGCCGACCGGCGCCATCCCGCGCGCCCGCAGGACGTCGGGCGGACCGACCAGCCCGGTGCCGTCCCCGGCCCACAGGTGCACCAGCTGATGGACCTTCAACTCCACCTCGTGGGAGGCCGACCGGCCCTCGCGGTGGAGGATCAGGTCGACCGGGCGGGTGTCGTGCTTCACCAGGAGGCCGCAGGTGCCGTCGAGCCCGGTCAGATGGGTCGCCGGGATCGGGCGCAGCACGATGTGCCGGCCGCTGGCCTCCGCGAGGTTCCCGACCAGGCGGTCGAGGTCGAAGGGGTCCGGGAGGGGCATGGAGGCGACGAGGCGCTCGCCGTCCTGCTCGGCCTGGAGGTGCAGCAGTCCCGCACCTCGGTGCCGGTACATCCCCGAGAGAATTCCGGGTGCGTCGTGACCACGGCGAGGAGCCCCGCTCATTTCGGGGATCCCGTACCGCCGATCCCTCTTTCCAGAATTTGGCACCGGGTGTGTAAGTAGCCTACTCTGCGCATTCTACATTCCCCCTTCTGTGCACGGCTCATAAAGTCGTCGCAAAGGCATGCGGAAACGTTCGGAATCGCTCACAAATTCGCTCGTGGATATGCGAATTGCGCGACGCGATGGTATATGTGTATCGGTCGCAGCAGTTCGCCGTCGAGTCCTCGGGCCCTGAAGTCCGCCCTTACGGGCAGCTTGTCGGCCCGGAATCCCCCCGCTTCCTGCGACGGCCGGGTCCACGATGTTCACAGCGACCCGGCGCGCAAGGCACGATTCCGATGCCCCCCGTTCATGCCTGTCTGATAGTGCTCCCTCCTGAGGGGCGCCGGCCGACCCCCAGCCCGGCGTTACCGAGGTGCGAGCGTGCCGAGGCTACGATAAATCTCGGACAACCACCATGGTGCATGGTTTACGACATCTGGCCGAAACTCACCAGCCGCCGGGCGGCGAAATCCGGACCCGGCCCGACCGCCCACGACCGGTCCGGCGCCGGCCGTCCCGGGGCCGTCACGGGGCGCGGCCGGTCCCTCCGGCATCGTCCGACGTCATGCGGTGTCGCGCGGTACCGGGCGGCACCGTCCGCACCACCGGACCCGGCCGCGCCACCCGGCAGCCCGGTCCCGGGGCCCGGCCGGCGCGGTCGGCGTGGCCGAGGACAGGGCCCGGATCAAGTCGTGATCAATCTGCCGGATACACCGTAGCGGTGGCCCTGGAAGGCGGTGGATCGCCGTCACCATCGCCGTCGCCGTCGCCGTCGCCGCGAGCGGCGGATCCTGCTCACCCCTCGTCCACCACGCCGCCGAGACGGGCCAGGGCCTCGGCGGCGCCCGCGTCCCGCCCCGCCGAGAAGACGTGCACCACGAGGCCGGTCTCGCCCGGCCCGGCCGGGACGTGCAGGGCCTCGAAGTCCAGGGCGAGAGTCCCGGTGACCGGGTGGTGCAGCAGCTTGTGGCCCGAGGTGCAGTTCATCACCTCGCCGGAGTCCCAGATCCGGCGGAACTCCGGGCTCACCGCCGACAGTTCGGCGATCAGACCGGTCAGCTCCGCGTCGTCCGGCCAGGTGCCCGCCGAGGCCCGCAGCTGGCCGACCGCCTCGGTGGCGCGGTCCGACCACTCCGGATGGACGGTGCGGGCGGCCGGGTCCAGGAACAGGAAACGGGCCTGGTTGCGGTCCCGTCGGGCCCCCGACTCCCCCAGCCCGCCGATGAGTTCGGCACCCAGCGAGTTCCAGGCGACCACGTCGAGACGGTGGTCGGTCACAAAGGCCGGCATCCCCGCTCCCAGGGCGTCCAGCATGCCGCGCAGCAGCGGGCTCACCCGGGGCGCCGGCGGCGGGAGCCGACGGGAGCCTGCCAGGGTGTCCAGGTGGCGGCGCTCGGCCGCGGACAGGCCCAGGATGCGGGCCAGCGCCCCCAGTACCTCGAAGGACGGCTGGGTGGACCGCCCCTGTTCCAGCCGGACGTAGTAGTCGACACTGATCCCGGCCAACTGCGCCAGCTCCTCCCGGCGCAGCCCGCGCACCCGACGCCGTCCACCGGCCGTCAGCCCGACCAGCTCGGGCGCGACCCGGGCCCGGCGGGCCCGCAGGAACTCCCCCAGGGCGGGGCGGGGAACGACGGAACGGGCAGCGGCGGCGGTGGTCTCCATACGCTCCAGTATGGTGGCCCTCGCATTACCAGGATCCGGAGTCCGCCGGAACAGCAGGGACCTGGCTCCGGCCCGCCGCCCCGGCGAGGGTGGAGCCATGAGCAACCACACCCCGCAGCAGCGGCCCCGGCGCGTCCTGGTCGTCACCGCCCACCCCGAACCCCGCTCGCTCACCGCCGCGCTGGGCGACTTCGCGGTCGCCCGGCTCCGCGCCGCCGGGCACGAGGTGGAGGTCTCCGACCTGTACGCGATGAAGTGGCACGCCGCCCTCGACGCCGACGACTTCCCCGACCGCCCGGCGGACACCCGCCTCGGGGTGCTCGCCGCCCAGGACGAGGCCACCCGCACGGGGCGGCTCTCGGCCGACATCGCCGCCGAGCAGGAGAAGCTGCGCCGGGCGGACGCGGTGGTGTTCCAGTTCCCGCTGTGGTGGTTCTCGGCACCCGCGATCCTCAAGGGCTGGATCGACCGGGTGTTCACCTTCGGCTTCGCGCACGGCCCGGACGTCCCCCCGCCGTACAGCGAGGGCGCGTTGGGCGGCAAGCGCGGCCTGCTCGCGGTGAGCGTCGGGGGCCGCGAGTCCGCGTTCACCGACCGGGGCGCGCACGGGCCGCTGGCGGACCTGCTGTTCCCGCTGCAGCACGGGGTGTTCTGGTTCAGCGGCATCGCGGCCCTGGAACCGTTCGCCGTGTACCGGTCGGAAGGGCTGTCGGCCGAGGAGTTCGAGGCCGCCGCGGAAGCCTACGGACAGCGCCTGGACGCCCTGTTCACCGAGGAGCCGGTCCCGTTCCGCCGCCTCGACGGCGGCGACTACGGGCGCGACATGCGCCTGCACGAGGGCGTGGAGCAGCCCGGCAGCGCCGGCCTCGCCCTCCACCTCCGCTGAGCGCGCTCCGGCCTCCTGGGGCGCCGGCCGCCCAGGGGTCGGCCGGCGCCCCAGGAGGCCGGCCGCGTCAGAAGGCCGACGAACTCGCCGATCGCCGTCGGACAGCCGCGCACCGGCCCGTGCGCGGTGGGAGGGGCGAGGTCAGGTCGTCCCGGGGCCGGGGGCGGGCGGGACCGGGCGGTCGTCGAGCAGGGCCTGGCCGAGCGGGGTGAGGGTGTGGCGGACGCCCGGGCCGGAGCGTTCGGTGGTCAGCAGGCCGGCGGAGCGCAGGACGGTGGCGTGGTGGCTCGCGGTGGCGGGCGAGGTGCCGATGCGGCGCGCGAGTTCGGCCGTTCCCGCTGGGTCGGCGGCCGCCCTGAGGGTGCGGGCGCGGGTGGCGCCGAGCAGCGCGACGAGCGCGCCGTCGGAATCCGCCGAGGCGGCGGCCCCCCAGACCGCCCGGTAGGTGGCCAGGTCGCGGGCCAGCGGGTAGTGCAGCACGACCGGGTACTCGGGGCCCCGGTTGTCCGTCAGGGCGATCGGCTCGGGCCAGAAGAAGGTGGGCACCAGGAGCACCCCGGTACCCCGCAGGTTCAGGTCGGCGTCGACCGGACAGGGCAGCGACAGCACCGGCGACTCCCAGCGGACGTCCGGGTGCAGCGAGCCGAGCAGGCCGTCCAGTCCGGTGTCGGCGGCGGCCAGCGCCCGCCCGGTGCGCTCGGCGTGGGTGGCGGCCAGCAGCTGCGACCAGTAGGGCGCCACCGCGAAGGCGTGGTACTCGCGGAGCCGGCGCTGGACCAGGCCGCGCCACCCGCGGTCGCCCCGGTACAGCTCGCGGACCCAGCGGGGCGCCGTCGGACGCAGGTACTCCAGGGCGCACAGGTCCGCCGCCCACAACTGCCGGGGCAGCGACCAGGTCTGGTCGAGGCTGTCCGCCAGGCTGCCGGCGCCCGCGTGCAGGAACGCCTCCGGCGCCTCCGTCGCGCCCGCCGAGGTCGCCAGCTCGAACAGCACCCGCAGTTCGGGGCGGAGGCGGCCGCGGGTCCGGTCGCGCCACCCGTCCAGTGCCACGCCGCCCACGCCGCGGGACTGCACCAGCGACAGGCTCAGCACGGTCTCCGCGAGCGGGTCGGGTGCCCGCGCGATCCGTACCCTGGTCAGGTCGTCGTGGGTGAAGTGGATGCGCAGCAATCCGGTCCTTCCGTCGGCTTCCCCGGTGAGGCGCGGCGGTGTCGGTGTCGGTCCGTCCCCGTCCCCCGATCGGGTGGCCGGCCCCCGCCGCGTCCTGGTGTCCACCGTATGCGGACCCGCCCGGCCGGACCGGGGCGTTGCCCGGCTCTGACCGGTTCGTGGCACGTCACGGACATTGCCACGCCCGAATTCGATGGAGCCCGAAGGGTCTTGGGCCGGACGGTTCCGGACGCCGAGACTGGCGGCCGAGGCGCCCCGGTGCGGGGCGTCCGGACCACCAGACCGGGAGTGCACCGATCATGCGATCCAGCCGCCAGTCCCTCGTCCGCTCCGTCGTCGTCGCCGGGTCGGTGCTCGCCGCCGCCACGGTGCTGGCCGCACCCGCGCAGGCGGCGCCGGTGCTGCACGGCTACGCCAACGTCGTCCAGGGCAAGTGCCTGGACATCCGCGGCGCCTCCACCGCCGAGGGCGCGCTGCTGCAGGAGTTCAGCTGCAAGAACGACTCGAACCAGCGCTTCTGGTCGGACACCGGCGCCGACGGGGCCACCGAGCTGCGGGTGCAGAAGTCCGGTCTGTGTCTCGAACCGACCACGCTCAACGCCTACGGCAGCGTGATCCAGCGGGCCTGCTCCGGTGCCCAGACCCAGCGCTGGGAGCTCCTCCCGCACGGCCCGAACGCGGTCGTGTTCAAGAACCGGGCGTCCGGCCTGTGCCTCCAGGACTACTTCTCGGCGGACGGCAGCCGGCGCGACGTCAACATGTGGCCGTGCCAGGAGAGCGCGTACCAGCAGTGGGTGGTGCGCTGAGCCCGGCGCGGCAGGGCGGGGCGGTCCCGGTTCCCCGGGGCCGCCCCGTGGCGGTCGGACGGCTCGGAAAGCTAGGACGGCGCTCGGACGGCTCGGACGGCGGTCAGACGGCGGAGCCCGGGGCCGCGGTGGCGCCCGCCTGGACGCCCAGGGTGCGTTCGGCCTTGGCGACGGCCGCGCGGTAGTAGAGCGAGGCGAGCTGGGACTCGTCGGAGTCGCGCTGGAAGAACCCGTAGGCGAGGGCGACGTCGCCGAGGCGCTCGATGCCGAGGTAGCCGTTGAGCCGGACGCCGGCGAGGTCGCCGTCGAGGCGGACGGCCGGGGCCCCGGCGCGGTCGCCGAGGGCGATCGGGGTCACCGAGAAGGTCACGGCCGCGCCGGTGTTGTCGGTGAAGGTGATGCTGTGGCAGTCGGCGAACGCGGAGCCGACGGTGGCGAAGTCGGCGTCCAGCCGGGCCGCCTCCTCGGCGGTGAGGGACTCGGTGATCATCGGATTGCCGTCCGGGCCGTCGAACTGCGCCTCCTGGTGCGGTCCTCGGGCGGAGGCACCGGACGGGTCCCGGTTCAGCAGCGCGCGCAGGGCGTCGCAACCGGCCACCGGGGAGGCGCCGGACTCCGGCGAGGGGCTCGGGTCCGCCGGGATCTCGGTGAAGTCGGGGCCGAGCTCGGCGGCGGTCAGCAGGGCGGCCCGGAGCTGCTCGTCGGTCGGCAGCAGAGGTGCCGACGCCGTGACGGCGGAGGCGGACGCGGGAGCGGGTGGTGCTCCCGCCGCGAGCTGGGTGGTGCCGAGGGTGAGCACGGTGGCGACGGCCGCCGCGACGAGCGCACGGAGATGCCTCGGGAGGGACATACGGGCCCCCGATCGATGAGGTCGGGCAGGGACAGGCGTCCAGTGTCCCACCGGCCCCCGGCGCGCGCCCGCCCGGAGCGCATAGGCGCAGGTCAGGAGGGGTCTTCCGGCCCCTCGACCGAGGGCGGGCCCGGTGCCGGCGGCAGGCTCTCGACCGTCTCCGCGAGCCACCGCACCCAGAAGGACTCCAGCCCGACACCGGCCCGCAGCACCGCGTACTGGAGCGGATCGGCCCCGCCCTCCTCCCCCGCCGGGAAGTCGCGCCGCCCGATCGCCTCGTAGTGGGCCAACTGCGCCCGGTGCAGGTCGAGATGGCGGCGCAGCTCGGCGTCGAGACCGGCCGTGCCGACCACGGCGGCGGCGCGCAGCCGCAGCAGCAGCGGGTCGCGGATCGGCCGGGGGTCCTCCGCGGCGGCCGTCCACCGCGCCAGTTCGGCGCGGCCGGCGGGCAGCACCTCGTACTCCTTCTTCTGCCCGCGCACCGGACCGGCCTGCGGCAGCGCCCGGATCAGTCCGGTGGTCTCCAGCCGGCCCAGCTCCCGGTAGATCTGCTGGTGGGTGGCGGACCAGAAGAAGCCGATCGACCTGTCGAACCGCCGGGTCAGCTCCAGCCCCGAGGAAGGCTGCTCCAGCAGGGCGGTGAGGATGGCGTGCGGCAGCGACATGGCACCGATCCTAGGGCGCGCCTTCAAACCCCCGCCGTCCGCCCGAAGGGCGGGCGGGGCGGCGTTGGGGTGCGTGCATCGGCGGTGCCGAGGAGGGAGTCCATGCGGAGCATCGGCGACCGACGAGAAGCCGGCGAGGTGCGTGCCCCGGCGTCGCCCCGCAGGCGCGGGTTTGAAGACGCGCCCCAGGGGCCGCCCCGCACGGCCGGGGGGCTCGTGCGGGGCGGGTCGGGCGGGGCGGCGTCCCGGGGTCGGGGGCCGGGGCGGCGGCCCGGGGTCAGAGGGCGGCGGCGAGCTCGGTGCCCTGCTTGACGGCGCGCTTGGCGTCGAGTTCGGCGGCCTCGTCGGCGCCGCCGATCAGGTGCGGGGTGACACCCAGGGCGCGCAGGGCGGCGTCGAGGTCGCGGCGCGGCTCCTGGCCGGTGCACAGCACCACGGTGTCGACCGGCAGCAGCTGCGGCTCGCCGTCGACGGTGAAGTGCAGGCCCGCGTCGTCGATCCGGTCGTAGCCCGCGCCCGCGACCATGGTGACGCCGCGGTGCTTGAGCTCGGTGCGGTGGATCCAGCCGGTGGTCTTCCCGAGCCCGGCGCCGACCTTGGTGGTGCGGCGCTGGAACAGGTGGACCCGGCGCGGCGGCTCGGGCCGCTCGGGGCGGGCGAGGCCGCCACGCTCCCGGTAGTCCCCGTCGATGCCCCAGTGCCGGCGGTGCACGGCCGGGTCGAGGCTCGGCGCGTCGCCCGCGTCGGTGAGGAACTCGGCGACGTCGAAGCCGATGCCGCCCGCGCCGAGGATCGCGACCTGCTCGCCGACGGCCGCGCCGTCGCGCAGCACGTCGAGGTAGCCGAGCACGCTGGGGTGGTCGACGCCCGGCAGGTCGGCGGGGTCGGGGACGCGCGGGCTGACACCGGTGGCGAGCACGACCTCGTCGAAGCCCTCGGCGGCGAGCGCCGCCGCGTCGACCCAGCTGCCGAGCCGCAGCTCCACGCCGAGGTCCGCCAACCGGTGGCGGTAGTAGCGCAGGGTCTCCGCGAACTCCTCCTTGCCCGGGATCCGGCGGGCGATGTCGAGCTGCCCGCCGATGACGGCGGCGGCGTCGAACAGGGTGACCCGGTGGCCGCGCTCGGCGGCGGTGACGGCACAGGCGAGGCCGGCCGGTCCGGCGCCGACGACGCCGACCCGCTTGGCCCGCCGGGTCGGGGCGAGCACCAGCTCGGTCTCGTGGCAGGCGCGCGGGTTCACCAGGCAGGAGGTGATCTTCCCGCTGAAGGTGTGGTCCAGGCAGGCCTGGTTGCAGCCGATGCAGGTGTTGACGGCCTCGGGGCGGCCCGCGGCGGCCTTGGCGACGAAGTCCGGGTCGGCGAGCAGCGGGCGGGCGAGCGAGACCAGGTCGGCGCAGCCGTCGGCGAGCAGCCGCTCGGCCAGCTCGGGGGTGTTGATCCGGTTGGTGGCGACCAGCGGCACGGAGACCGAGCCCATGACCCGCTCGGTCACCCAGGCCCAGGCGCCGCGCGGCACCGAGGTGGCGATGGTGGGGATGCGCGCCTCGTGCCAGCCGATGCCGGTGTTGATGATGGTGGCGCCGGCCGCCTCGACCGCCTTGGCGAGCAGGACCACCTCGTCCAGGGTGGAGCCGCCGGGGACGAGGTCGAGCATGGAGAGCCGGTAGACCAGGATGAAGTCCGGTCCGACCCGTTCCCGGACCCGGCGGACGATCTCGACCGGGAAGCGCATCCGGTTCTCGTAGGAGCCGCCCCACTCGTCCTCGCGGTGGTTGGTGGCGGCGGCGACGAACTCGTTGATCAGGTAGCCCTCGGAGCCCATGATCTCGACGCCGTCGTAACCGGCCCGGCGGGCGAGTTCGGCGCAGCGGGCGAAGTCGTCGATGGTGGCCTCGACCTCGTCGGCGGTGAGGGCGCGGGGCGGGAACGGGCTGATCGGGGCCTGCACGGCGCTGGGGGCGACCAGGGCGGGGTGGTAGGCGTAGCGGCCGAAGTGCAGGATCTGGAGCGCGATCCGGCCGCCGGCGGCGTGCACGGCGTCGGTGACGACGCGGTGCCGGTCCGCCTCCTCCTCGGTGGTGAGCTTGGCGCCGCCGTCCCAGGGGCGCCCGGCCTCGTTGGGGGCGATGCCGCCGGTGACGATGAGGCCGACGCCGCCGCGGGCGCGTTCGGCGTAGAAGGCGGCCATCCGCTCGAAGCCGTTCTCGGCCTCCTCCAGGCCGACGTGCATGGAGCCCATGACCACGCGGTTGGGGAGGGTGGTGAAGCCGAGGTCGAGCGGGCGCAGCAGGTGCGGGTAGGGCGGCGGCGGGGTGCTGGCGGTCGTCGTCATCGCGGCTTCTCCTGGCGGGGACGGGCGGGCGGGTCGGTGGCCGGGGGCGGAGGGGTGACCGGCCACCACACGGTAGGCGAGCCCGAGCTCCCTATGCAACCAGTTGCATAGGTGATCCAGGGAACACCTCGGACACTCCGCTGACGGACCGTCAGTCCACGGCGTATGGTCGTCGTCGGGACGACGGACGGGGCCGAGGGCGCCCCGGCGAGGAGGGGGAGCGGTCGTGCGGGGTGGATCGGTCGCCGTGGTCGGCGGCAGCATCGCGGGTTGTGCGTTCGCACGGGCGGCGGCCCGGGGCGGGGCCGAGCGGGTCACCGTGCTGGAGCGCAGCCCGGGGAACCTGGAGGACCGCGGCGTGGGCCTGTGCGTCCTGCTGGACCGCTACGACGAACTGGTCCTGGCCGGCCACCTGGACGACGGCATCCGCCACCATCCGCTCACCACCCGGCACTGGGTGGCCAAGGACCCCGCGGGCACCCCGCGCGGGCGGGTGCTGTGGGTGCAGCCGATGGCGATGCACTCCTTCCACTGGGGCGTGCTGTGGCAGGGGCTGCGCGACCGCACCCCCGAGCAGGTGGAGTTCCGCCCCGGGACGGCCGTCACGGCGGCCGGCGGCACCGACCTCGCCGGGCCGGCCTGGGTCGAGACGGCGACCGGCGGGCGCGAGCCGTACGACCTGGTGGTGGGCGCCGACGGCCACCGCTCGGTGGTGCGCGCCGCCGTCTGCCCGGAGGCCCGGGCCGAGTACGCCGGGTACGTCGCCTGGCGCGGCAGCTTCGACGCCCGGCTGCTCGACCGGCTCCCGGGCGGCGCGGCCCACTGGCCCGAGGCGGAGGTGATCACCGCCTGCTACCCCGGCGGGCAGGTCGTGCTCTACCGGATCCCGGGGCTGACCCCCGGCACCACCCTGGTGAACTGGGTCTTCTACGCCCCCGCGCCCGACTGGCTGCGGACCGCCGGCGGCACCGACCCGCTCGGCTTCGCGGTCGGCTCGCTCGACGCCGCCCGCCGCGGCGAACTGTCCGCGCTCGCCGAGCGCGTCCTGCCGCCGTACTGGGCCGGTGTGGTCGACCTGACGCCCGTCGAGCGGATCCTGCTCCAGCCGATCCACGACCTGGAGACCCCGCGCCGCACCGCCGGCCGCCTGCTGCTCGCCGGGGACGCCGCGACCCTCGTCCGCCCGCACACCACCAGCGGCGCGGCGAAGGCACTGCAGGACGCCTGCGCCTTCGAGGACGCCTGGCGGGCCGCGGAGGGCTGGGCCGACCTGCTGCCCGGCTACGACCGCGAGCGCGGCGCGGCGGGGCGGGCGCTGGTGGAACTCAGCCGCCGGCTCGGGCGGGCGCAGGTCACCGGGGCGCCGGACTGGTCGGCCGTGGACGGGCCGGCGATGGCCGCGTGGTGGCGCGACCAGCTGGGCGCCTCGGGCGGGTTCGGCGGGCTGG
>NZ_LGDO01000498.1:0-31511 GCF_001279805.1 Streptomyces sp. XY431 | reverse complement strand
CGCGGAACTTCCACTCGGCGCCGTTGCGGTACAGCTCGCCGAAGACCATCGCCGTCTCGGTGGAGGCGTCCTCGGTGAGGTCGTACCGGGCCAGCTCCTGGCCGTTGGCCTGGTTGACGATCCGGATGAAGGCGTTGCGCACCTGGCCGAAGCTCTGGAACCGGGCGTCGGCGTCGTAGATCGACACCGGGAAGACCACCTTGGCCACATCGGCCGGGACACCGGCCAGGTCGACCTTGATCTGCTCGTCGTCGCCGTCGCCGCCACCGGTCAGGTTGTCGCCGCTGTGCTCGACCGAACCGTCCGGGCTGCGCAGGTTGTTGAAGAAGACGAAGTGCTGGTCCGAGACCACCTTGCCGAGCGCGTTGCAGAGCAGCGCGCTCGCGTCCAGGTCGTAGTCGGCGCCGGTGGTGGTGCGGACGTCCCAGCCGAGTCCGACGATGACGGCCGTCAGGCCCGGCGCCTCCTTGGTCAGCGAGACGTTGCCGCCCTTGGCCAGCGAAACTCCCACGATTGCCCTCCTCGGTTGCTCTCCCTGCCAAACGAATCTACAGCACTGTAGAGATCACGAGAATCCGTCGGTCGGCACATCCGCAGATCCGGCCGGACCGCCGGCAGTCCCAGCGTCCGCCCGGTCGGGCAGCAGCCGGACCCGACGGGCCAGCAGCTCGACGAACGCCGTCGTCAGCGCGTCCGGCCTGGTCCTGGTGTACGCCACCAGGGGCCGCCGCACCGGCGGTTCGGGCCGCCGCACCAGCCCGTCGAAGCCGGGCGGCACGATGTTCGCGGGCACCAGCGCCGGGCCCAGCCCGGCGGCCGCGAGCAGCGGCGCCGCCGCCGTCTGCTCGGTGCGCACCGCCACCCCGGGCCGGAACCCGGCCGCCGCGCACGCCGCGTCCAGCACGTCCGCCAGGCCGTTGCCGGGGGCGTAGTGCACCCAGTCCCGCCCGGCCAGGGCCGCCAGCGGCACCGGAGCATCGTCCGACTCCCCCACCCCCTCGGGCGGGAGCACCAGGACGAACTCCTCCTCCCCCAGCTCCCGGATCGGCCCCTCCCAGCCCGCCGGCAACGGCCCCACCGCCACATCCGCCTGACCCGCCGTCATCGCCGCCCGGAGGTCCTCGGTGTGCGCGAACTCCCGCAGCCGGATCCGCACCTCCGGGTGCGCCGCCCGCCAGGCCCGCAGCACCGGCGGCAGCAGACCCAGGCTCACCGAGTACACCGTCGCCAACTCCAGCTCCCCGCCCGCCAGTCCGGCCGCGCTCAGGGCCGCCGCCCGCAGCCGCTCGGCGTCCGCCAGCGCCGCCCGCGCGTGCGGCAGCACCGCCCGCCCCATCGGCGTCGGCCGCACCGCCCGCGGCAGGCGCTCCAGCAGCGGCCCGCCGACGGCCTTCTCCAGCGCCCGCACCTGGTGCGAGAGCGCCGGCTGGGTGACGTGCAGCAGCTCGGCGGCACGGGTGAAGGACCCGGTGTCGACGACGGTCACCAGGTACTCGAACTGTCGGAGCGTGGTCATGCAACCAGTTTATGGATCTCTTCGAAAACAAGCCTTGGACGCATCACCACTGGTCGGAACAGCCTTGTCCCATGACCGACAGCACTCTCCCCCTCGCCTCCCGCCGCGTCGTCGTGATCGGCGCCGGCTCCCGCACCGGCCGTGCCCTCGCCCACGCCGCCTCCGCCGCCGGAGCCGAACTGGTCCTCGCCGGCCCCGACCCGCGCAAGCTGGAGTGGACGGCCGGCGAACTGCCCGGCCCCGCCCGGACCGTCCCCGTCGACCTCGCCGACGAGGCGTCCGTCGCCGCCCTCGCGGCCGCCACCGGCCGCTTCGACCACCTGGTCTCCACCGCCGCCATGCCCGCCAACGGCCCGCTGGCCGAACTCGAACTCGCCGACATCCACCGGGCGTTCGCCGCCAAGGTCTACGGCCCGCTGCTGCTCGCCAAGCACCTCGCCCCGCAGGCCGCCACCGACACCCCCGACGGCGCCTCGTTCACCTTCTTCTCCGGGGTCGCCGCCTGGCGCCCGGCCCCCGCCCGCACCGTGATGGCCACCACCAACGGCGCACTCGCCTTCCTCGTCCAGGCCCTCGCGGTCGAGATCGCCCCGGTCCGGGTCAACGCCGTCTCCCCCGGCATCGTCGACACCGGCGCCTGGGACGGCCTGGGCCCCGACAAGGCCGCCTTCCTGCGCTCCGTCGCCGACCGCAACCCGGCCCGCCGCACCGGCACTGTCGACGACCTGGTCGGCGCCGTCCGTTTCGCCATGACCAGCCCCTTCGTCACCGGCACCGTCCTGCACGTCGACGGCGGCGGCCGCCTGGCCTGACCCGGCGGCGTCAGGACCGGGGCCGGGGCCGGGGCCGGGGCCGGAAAACGGTCGGTGCCGTGGGCGGCTGCGCAGCCGCCCACGGCACCGGTCCTTCCTCACTCAGTCCTGCGCTCCGTCAGGACGAACCCCTTCCCTTCCGAGCGAGGGCCTGTCGCTCCCACGGCGACACCTCGGCGGTGACACGCCGCGTGTCCTGCCAGACCCCCTGCGAGGTGGGAACCCCCAGGGTCAACCGGGTGCCGTTGCCGGACGCGGTGACCTCGATCCGCTCATGGACGACCGCGTCGACGAACTCGAGGACGACCGGGACCGGAACGGCCTCGAAGACGTAGCCGTCACAGAGCACCCGCGCATTGTCCTGGCCTTCGACCAGGGACACGCAGAACTCCTGCCCCGCCACCGAGTCCGCCCACACGTCGACGATGCGGGGCTCGTCCATCACGGGCACCGCCTCGACCGACACGAACAGGCCGGACGCTGTCATCTCCTCGACGAACGCGTCGATCACCGTCGGTCCACCTTTCCTCTCTCCGTCATCGCCAGGTCACCGGCGGGTAGTTCCGCTGGCGGCCGGGGCGCCACGGTCCGAACCCGACGTCCACCTTCTTACCAGCGACCTTGACCCGGAAGACGGTGCGCGCGTTGGACTTGCGGTGGCTCTTCACCAGGCCCGCGTCCCTCGTGGTGGCGACGCTCCAGCCGGCGGACCAGCGGGCATCCCGCTTCCCCCGGTTCAGCAGGCCGGCCTTCTTGGCCCCCGAGTGGACATCGCCGAACAGCTTCGACTTCGCGCCGATCACCGGCATGTTGTACGCCCGGATCGCCATCTTCGAACGCGAGATCTTGATCAGGCGCGGATTCGGGGTCGCCTTGACCGCGGCCTTGACGGCCCTGGCCGCCTTGACCGTGTGGACAGCCGACACAGCCGCCTTGACAACCGGTCCGGCCCCGACCGTGGCCGCGACCGCGGTGACCGCCATCTCGGCGGCCTTCGCCCAGTTGCCGGTGGCCGCGTAGGAGACCGCGGAGACGACGGCCGAGATCGTGCCGATCGGACCCGGGATGTTGGATGCGACTTCGGCGACCTTGGCGACCACCTCCACCGTCTTCTTCAGCCACTTGGGCATGCCCCAGTTGCCGTCGAGGTCGGTGCAGTTGACCGGGTCGCCGGTGCAGTAGTCGTAGGCACTGGCGTTGCCGCCCGGGACCGGGTCGACCTGGAGGAAGCGGCCGAGGGCCGGGCTGTAGAGGCGGGCACCCATGAGGATGTCGCCGTCCTGCGCCTCGGCGGAGCGCTGCTTGCCGCCCAGCCAGCCGTAGCGGACGCCCGCCTGGCCGTCCTGCGGGATGCCGAACTCGTCGAAGTCCAGCACCACCGGCTTGGTCAGCGCCGGGTCGGTGACAAGCACCACCGAGCCGAACAGGTTGGTGAGCTGGAGCTGGACGTCACCGGTCCTGCTCGTGGTGGCCACCAGATCGGCGTCGGGGCCCGACACGTTGCGGGTCAGCGTGCCCTGGGTGGTGTCCTCGACGGTCCAGCGGACCTCGTCGGAGTCGTCACCGTAGTGGTTCAGCTTCGACGTGGCGCCGGCCCACGACCCGTCGGCCTGCTTCTTGCTGGTGGTGAACGCGGTCAGGCGGTGGGCGGCGTCGACGGCCCACTCCTGCTTGGTGTCCCCCTTCTCCTGGGCGGCGACGCGGTCGTTGGCCCAGTAGGTGTTGGTCGCACCGGTCGCGGTCTTCACCGTGCGCCCGAAGGCGTCGTAGGTGAAGCCGGGGTCGGTGAGGCGGTCGGCGCTGTCGTAGGTGTGGTTCTCCGCGACCGCTCCGGTCGTGCTGCACTCGCCCGACGCCCCCTTGGGGGAGGTCTGCTTGGACAGGCGGTTGGAACGGACGTCGAAGGCGTACTGGCGGGTGACGCAGCCGGCGGCGACCGTGGACTGCTCGGCCTTCACCAGCCGGCCGAGCCGGTCGTACTGGTAGGTACGGGTGGCGGTGGAGCTGGTGTCCTTGGCCACCTGGCCCTGGGTGGACATGTCGGTGGTCTGGGCCCAGACCACCTTGTTGTCGCTGGTGCGGGTGTAGGTGCGGCCGGTGGCCTCGCCGACCGCGTTGGTGGTGTCCTTGCGGACGATGCCGCCGGGGTAGGTCTGCTCGACGAGCTGGCCGTCCGGGCCGTACTTGGCGGTGAACTCGCCGGCCACGCTGTCGTTGACCGAGGTGACCAGTCCGCGCGGCTCCTTCGCGCGGTCGTAGGTGTAGGCGGTGGACCCGGTCGGGTCGGTGACCTTGACCGGCTTGCCGAACCGGTCGAACTCCGTGGTGGTCGTGGCACCGTCGGCGTCCGTGTAGGAGAGCAGCCGGCCGAGCTGGTCCAGGACGCGCACGAGCGACTTGCCGCCGGCCGTCGTCCTCACGCTGTCGCCGGTGGCCGGGTCGTACTCGGTGGTGACCTTCGGGAGCGGCTTGCCCTCGTCCGAGGTGATCTCGGTGGAGGTGATCCGGTCGGCGCCGTCGTACGTGACGACGGTCTTCCGGGACTTGCCCGCGTTGGTCTCGGTGGTCTCCTCCGGCTCGCCGAACGGCGAGTAGCGGGTGACCCGCTTGACCGGCAGGGTGGTCGGCATCCGTGCCGCGTCCCCGTCGGTGATCGCGCCGCCCGGCAGGGTGACGCAGGGCAGGCCCGCCCACTCGGGACGGTTGGCGCACGCCGCGTCGTCCGGGTTGGCGCCGGCGGTGTAGAACACCGACTTGACGGTCCCGGCGTCGGCGCCGTTGGAGCCCGCCTTGCGGGACTCCAGCGCGTGGCCCTGCGCGTCGTACTTGACGGTGGCCGTCGGCTTGGTGCCGAGCGCGTCGGTGGTGACCGAGGTGGGCTTCTTCAGCGTCCAGCCGGCGGTGCCGCCGAGCGGAGCGTCGTAGCCGGTCCTGGTGACCCGTACCTCGGCGTCGTCGGCGTAGCCGTCGATGCGGGCGCCGTCGGTGGCGGTGGTGACCAGGTGGTACGCCTGGCCGTCGGGCCTCCCTTCGTCGTAGGTGTTGGTGTTGTGGTCGCGCGCGACGACCGACGCGCCCGCCACCAGGGTCGGGTTGACGGTGCTCTTGGTCAGCGTGACGGTGTCGATCCCGGTGTGGTACCGGGCTCCGGTGCTGGCCGGGTTGGCGTCGGTGACGGTGATCCTGAGCTCGTGGTCACCGCGGGCGAGCCGGACCGACTGGCCGGTCGCGTACGGGACGACGGCCGGGTCGGCGGAGTACGTGTCGATCGGCTGGCCGACATTCTGCCCGTCGATCGCGAACTGCACGATGCCGTGGTCGCTGTACTTGGTCAGCTGCCCGGAAAGTACGTAGTCGCCCTCCTCCAGCACCTTGACCCGCACGGCGTCGAACGCGCCGGCCGCGGTGGCCCTGATGCTCAGGTGGGCACCGCCGGACCAGCTGAGGCCGCAGCAGTTCGTGTCGATCTGGGTCGGCGCGGTGCCGCCGAGCTGCGGGAGCTTCTCGGCCTCCGAGAACACGGTGGCCGGGGTGCTCTGGCCGACGACCTGCTCGGCGAGCGAGGCTCGGTACACCGGGCCGAGCGTCTCGACGACGTCGAGGCCGTCCGCACTGTAGGTGGTCCGCGAGTCCAGGAGCCGGGCCCGGGACTTGGTGATCTCGGCCTTGCGGGCCTTCTGCTCGTCGGTCAGGTTCTCGGCGAGCAGCTCGGCCGGGATCTGGGGCAGGCCCAGTTCGGCCGTGAACCGGTCCCACTCGGGGTGGGTGCCGAGCACGATCGTGCGGTTGGTGGCTTCCAAGGAGCGCACGACGTGGCCGTAGCGGTCGTACTCCTTGGTGTCGATGTCACCGCCCGGAGTGACCGACGGGCTGGCCGTGTTGACCTCGTTGCCGTTGGCGTTGAGGTAGTGGACGACGGCCGGCCTGTAACCGTCCCCGCCCGGCTTGGCCGCGGTGGCGGTGTTGGTGCCCGGGTCGTCCTCGGGGCCGAACACGGCGGTGGCGTCGGTGGGAGCGTCCAGCTGTGCCCACGTGGCCACGTGCGAGCCGCCCAGGTCGTACGGGCCCCCCGTACCGCGGGTGAGCGGCACGTCGTAGACCACGTTGGTCGCGACCTCACCGCTGACCTGGTCCTTCGACCCCTGGGCCAGGGTGGCGCGGCGGACCTTCAGCAGGCGCCCCGGGTCCTGGTCGGCCGCGGCCCTGCCGTAGTCGAAGTTCCACGGCAGCTCACCGGACGGGGTGATCCGGGTGACCCGGCCCTCGGTGTCGTAGCCGTACGTGGTCCTCAGCGGCTGCGCCAGGCGCGGGTCCCAGACCTGGGCGATGCGGCCCTTGTCGTCGTACGCGTAGTGGGCGACCTCGACGGCCTCCTGCTTGGAGGTCGCCGGGTTCCACGACCAGACCTTGACCGCCTTGACGCGGTCCGGGTAGTCGCCGGGCGTGGTACCCGTGGCGGTGAGGGCCTTGGCGTACTCGTACTCCATGACCTCGCAGCCGCGCGGCAGCGGGTCGACCGAGCAGTGGTTGACGTCGTCCACGCCCGGCTCGACCGCCGGGATGACGCGCTTCACCAGCGAACGGCCGTCAGCGGTGTCGTACTGGTAGCGGGTGGTCGAAGCCGCCTCGGGGCCGCTGTCGCTGACCACCTGGTAGATGTTCGAACCGGCCTGCTGTGCGAACACCGTCTTCGAACCGTCCAGCTCGGACAGCTCGTAGGTGGTGCCGGCGGTCTGGACGTTCCAGAGCTGGCTCGGACCGGCCCAGCAGACCCAGACCGAGGCGCCCTTGTCGGCGTCCAGGCACTTGCCCGAGTGGCGGTTCACCACCATGCCGTCGGTGCGGACCTCCCACTGCTGGTTGATGCCGCCGTTGCAGCCCCAGAGCGTCATCCGGGTGCCGTTGTCGACCTGGCCCAGCGGGTTGTCCAGGCAGTAGCCCAGCAGCCGCAGCGTCAGGTCGTCGCCACGCGTCCACTGCTGGTTCGCCGCGCCGGTGCAGGACGCCGGCTGCAGCCCGGCGCCGTTGCCGGCCGCGCCGTTCGGGACCTCCAGGCACTGGCCGGTGCTGCTGAGCACGATCGCGCCCGCGGTGGCCGGGACGGCCTTGAGAGTGAGCGACTCGGCGCCCGGCTCCGGGAAGAAGGTGCCGTCGGTGCCCTTGGCGAAGGTCAGCGAGGTGTCGTCGTTGCCCTTGATCTCGACCAGGTCGGACTGCGGGAACGACAGCGAACGGTAGTCCGAACCGGCACCCGCGTCGGGGCCTCCGGCCCACTGCGGACCGAACGGCGCGACGATCTCCTTCATCGACAGGTCGTCGAAGAAGACCTGCTTGTCCGCCGCGGTGAAGCCGTTGTAGAGGCGGAACCACGCCTCGGTGGCGTCGGCGGGGACGGCCAGGTCCACGCTCAGCTGCTGCCAGCCGTCGGTGAACGACGCCTTGGGCGAGGTGGTCTTGGCGTAGCCCGCGCCGGTCTTCACGAAGCCGGCGAGCCGCAGGCCGCGGTCACCGAAGTCCGGGTTGAGGCCGGTCGAGCCCGGCACGTAGATCCAGCCGGTGAGGCGGTAGGTGCGGCCCGGCTTCATGCCGAGCGCCAGGGTGTTGTCCGGGCCGACACCCGCGTAGGAGTCGATCTGGCCGGCCTGCCCGGTCGGCGTGATCAGCAGCGAGTCGGTCGAACTGTCATGACCGCGCGCCGTGGAACGCGACAGCGATGCCAGCCCGGCAGTGAAACCGTTGGTGTCGGTGCCGACCTGGCGCTGGTTCAGTGTGAGGCGCTCGCCCTGCGGCTGCCAGCCTCGGCCGAGGTCGCGCGAGGAGGTGGTGCGGGCCACCGACATACCGAACTCGTCGGCGTCCGTGACATCGGTGGAGTAGTCGCCGGTGAGCAGGTTGACCGAGCCCGGGCCGATCTGGGCGGCGGCCGCGCCGTCGGCGTTGCGGTCCACCGTGATGGTGTTCCAGACGGTGGTGTAGCCGTTGCCGGAGCCGTCCTCGGGGAACAGCTTGGCCCGGACCTGGACGACACCGCCGACACTGCCGAGGGTGTCGATGACCGTCCAGTTGGCGTGCGGGCCGAGGTCCGCCAGCCGCGGCCGGTCCTCGGTGACCGGGGTGTTGTCGGCCTTGGTCAGGTTGGTCCGGGGCACCGTGTACTCGGTGGCACCCGGGCCGCGGCGGTACTCGTAGACCACCCGCTTGAACTGCGCCTGGGCATCGACGGCCAGCTTGACGCGCTTGGCGGACTGGCTGCCGTTGACCGGCGAGCTCAGACCGGCCTGGCCGACCTGGAAGGTGTAGGTCGCCGGCGGGGACAGGTTGCCCGCGCGGTCCTTGGCCTGCACGCTGAGCACGCGCCGACCCTCGGTGGTCGGGGTGATGCTGGTGGTCAGCGTGGCGCCCGAGTCCACGGTGACAGCGGTGCCGCCGTCCAGCGTGTAGACGTACGCGGTCACGTCGTCCGTCCCGGCCGGGGCCGAGAAGGTGAACGAACCCGCCTGGTTGGCCGCGCCGTGCCACAGACCGTCCGACGGGTAGTCGGCGGAGGTCACGAACGGCGCACCCGGCTTGGTCGTGTCCACCACGAACTGCGTGGTCACCCAGTTGGAAGCGGACTTGCCGTCGTGCAGCATCGAGGAGATCGCGTACTGCACACCCTCGTCGAGCTTCGGCAGCCCGAAGTCGGACGCCCGGACGGACGCGACCGCGCCGTTCGGGGTGTCCTTCGGGATGGAGCCGATGAAGGTGCCGCCGCGCCACAGGTCGAAGTAGACCTTGACGTTGTCACCGTCGACGTCCGCGGCCTGCGTCAGGAAACGCGGGTTGGCGTCCGAAGTGTACTTCGGGGTGCCCGGCTGCGACGGCTGGATGTCCACCGACGCCGGGGTGGCAGGCACGGTGTTGTAGGTGATCGACAGGAACGGGGAGTGCTCGCCCTCGGAGGACTCGAACCGCTTCCAGGTGTAGGAGTCGTTCTCGTCCACCGCCTTGAGGCCCAGCGCGTACGTACCCACGCCCATGCCGGACCAGTCCCGCACCAGCTTGGTGACGTCGGCCTTCACCCAGTAGGTGCTGCCCTCGCCGAGGCAGTCGTGGCTGTCACCGTCGTTCGGCACGTCACGGGTCTCGTCGGAGACCGCGTAGCGGTCGATCATGCCGGGCTGGTTTCCCCAGCGGTTGCCCGTGTCGGCGTACTGGGCGGACCAGACCTCCCACTGCTTCTGCAGGCAGGAGGAGGAGTGGAAGTTCGCCAGGTACAGCTTGGCGTCCAGGATCTGCTTGCCGTTGAAGTCGCCACCGGGGAAGTGGATGAACGAACGGGCCTTGGTGGCACCGCCGTTGTACGTTCCCAGCTTCAACTCCGTGGAGGAGGAGTTGTCGGTGTTCTCGCCGGTGTGCACATATGTGTCGAAGTTCGCCTCGACGTTGACCGCCGGGTCGATCGTCACCGGGAACTGCGTCTTCGCGTCGGTCAGGAAGGCCGCGTCCGGGGTGAACACCAACTCGGCGTCCCCCCCGCTGCCGCGCAGCTCCATGAGGACGGGTGCACGGTTGAGGTGTTCGCCCGAAAGCTCGTCCACCGAGGCGTCCCACATGACCGGCGCCGGGATCCTGACGGCCACGTTGCCGTCGGCGCCCAGCAATTGGATCGCGCCGTCGGGCTGCCTGGCCACCTGGTAGCCGGTGGTGTCGATCGGCAGCGTGAGCGTGCCGGCCTGGGAGACCGCGCTGCGGTCCTTGACGATCAGGTACTGCTCGAAGCCGGTCCGGGTCGCCTCCAGGAGGAGGTCCACACCGGGGCGGGCGTCGACGTACGTGGCCTTGTTGCCGGACAGCTTGGGCTTGGGCAGTCGGCCCAGCCAGCCGAACTCGACCTGATGGCCCTCGGAGCCGATCTTGACCAGCGGGCGCTCGGCGGGCTTGGGCCCGGGCTTCGGGTCCTGCTTGGGCCCGGGCTTCGGGTCCTGCTTGGGGTCCGGCGTGGGTTCCTGCCCGGGCTCGGCGACCGGCTCGCCCTCGGTCGCGGCCCCGGCGCGCGCGGCACTGCGGGAGGCGTGCTCGGCGGGCTCCGGCGCACCGACGGCGGGGAGGCTGTCGCCCACCGTCACCCCGGCGTCGCCGCCCTCGAAGACCAGCCCCTCCGGGTGCGCCTTCGGTGCGACCTTGCCGTCCGGCGTCTGGACGAGGGTGGTGTCGACCGGGACCCACGCCTCGCCGACCTTCATCCGGACCGGACCGGTCGACCGCTCCGAGGTCAGCGTCCCCTCCGGGTTCGCCCACAGGGTGGTGAACTCGGTGCGGGCCTTGGTGACCTCGATCCGCTTGCCCTGCAGGCGGGCCGCCAGCAGTGCCGACGCCTCGTCAGGGGCCTCGGTGGTCGGCGCGGCCGGGGTGGCCGGCGCCTGCGGAGCGGGCTTCCTGTCCGCCTGGGGCGACGCCAGGGCGTCGGCCATGACACCGGTCTGCACCAGCAGACCGAGCGTCAGAGCCGTTGATATTCGGCGTATCCAGCGCATGGAAAAGGCCCCGCCGGTGGAACCGGGCGAGGCCGAGACTCGTGGTGTCATCAGGACTCTCTCGCATAGTGACAGGTCATCAGACGGCCCCGTTCGGGGCCTGGGAAAACCTCTCACCCCAAGCGAAGCCTCCACCGCAACCCAGGATGACAATCACGTAACAGATCGCCTACGCAGCGTTATTTCATCATGATTCCTGCACGAAGGAGATGATCATGGCATTCACGTCGATCGCCCCACCGCGAGGGGAATTCACCTGACTCGCGACGTACACTGACCGTGGCTCGGGGGGAGCACCGGAGGTCTCCCATGCGCCAGCGGCACAGCTTCCACCTCGACCGGGGCGGGCACTCCGTCACGGTGAACGTGCGGTCCGGGTGGATCACCGAGACCGAGGTACTGGTGGACGGCAAGGAGGTGGCCTTCCACCGGGTCCACGGGCACGGGGTGTACCCGCTGACGCTCGCCGCGCAGCTGACCGAGGAGCCGCCGAAGCCGCTGGCCGTCCGGCTGGAGCGGACCGGGACGGCGGAGCGGCCGCTGAGCTGCACCCTGGAGTTCGGGGCGGACGTGCAGCCGATGGCGGAGCGCACCGGGCACTGAGCCCGGGTGCGGGCGGGGTCAGGCCGAAGCCTTCGCCGCGATGCCCTCGACGGCCGCCCGGGCGCGCTCGGCGTCCGCCGCGACGAGGCCGATCCGGGTGCGCCGGTGCAGCACGTCCTCCACGTCCAGCGCGCCCTCGTGGGTGAGCGCGTACGCGATCTCGGCGCGGCTGACGTCGATCCCGTCGGCGACCGGCGCCCCGTACCCGGCGCCGAGGTGCTCCTCACCGACCGCCAGCACCTCGCAGGCCGCCCCGCCGTGCCGGGCCAGCAGCGAGGCCGCCACCTCTCCCTCCGGCACCGGGCGGCTGTCCCGGTGGCCGGGCGCGCCGACCAGCGGCAGCCGGGCCGTCCAGCAGGCGCGGGCGGACAGCTCGCGCAGCCGGACGGCGGTGTCCACGGCGTCCTCGGCCATCCGGCGGTAGGTGGTGAGCTTGCCGCCGACCACGGTGATCACACCGTTCGGCGACTCCAGGACGGCGTGCTGCCGGGAGATGTCGGCGGTGGCGCCGTCGCCGGTGTCGATCAGCGGCCGCAGTCCCGCGTAGGCGCCGCGCACATCGGCCCTGGTCAGCGCCGTCTCCAGGGCGCCGTTCACGGTGTCGAGCAGGAAGTCGACCTCGGCCTCGGAGGGCTGCGGCTCGTCGGGGACCGGGCCGGGCGCGTCCTCGTCGGTGAGGCCGATCGCCACCCGGCCGAGCTGCTGCGGCAGCGCGAAGACGAACCGGCTGGTGGAGCCGGGCACCGGGACGGTCAGCGCGGCGAGCGGCCGGCCGAGCGCGGCCGCGTCCACGACCAGGTGGGTGCCCCGGCTGGGCCGCAGCCGGATGGAGGGGTCCACCTCGCCCGCCCACACGCCGGTGGCGTTGACGACGGCGCGGGCGTTCAGGGTGAACGACGCCCCGGTGAGGGTGTCGACGAGCCGGGCGCCCGTCCCGGTGACCTCCTCGGCGCGCACCCGGGTGAGCACGGTCGCCCCGTACTGCGCCGCGGTGCGGGCGAGTGCCACCACCAACCGTGCGTCGTCGACGAGTTGGCCGTCGTGCGCGACCAGCGCGCCGGACAGGCCCGCGCTGCGCAGACCCGGCACCAGGGCCCGGGCGCGGTCGGCGCCCACCCGGCGGACCCGGGGCAGCAGACCGCCCGGGGTGCCGGCGCTCAGCCGCAGCGCGTCGCCCGCGTGGAAGCCGGCCCGGACCAGCGCGGCCTGGCCGGGGCGGAACAACCCGTCCAGCAGCGGCACGAGTTGGGGCAGCGGCCGGACCAGGTGCGGGGCGGTGCGGGTCATCAGCACGCCGCGCTCGACGGCGCTCTCCCTGGCCACCCCGATCCGGCCGGAGGCGAGGTAGCGCAGACCGCCGTGGACGAGCTTGGAACTCCACCGGCTGGTCCCGAAGGCGAGGTCGCGGGACTCGACCAGCGCCACGCACAGCCCGCGCGCGGCCGCGTCCAGGGCGACACCCGCGCCGGTGACGCCGCCGCCGATCACCAGCAGGTCGACCGACGGGCGGTCGGCGAGCGCGGAGAGCTCCAACTCGCGGCGGCGGGCGGTGAGACGGGCGGTCCCGGCGAAGGGCCCGGCGGTGGTGGTCATCTGCGCCTCCGAGGCGGTCGGTCTACGGGCGGTGCGCGGGCGGGAGCGGGCAGGCGGTGCGCGGGCGGGAGCGGGAGCGGGAGCGGTTCCGGTGCCGCCGACCGGGCAGGGCTAGGGCGCGAGGTACCCGTCGAGGGCCCGGGCGAGCTCCCGCCGCCAGGCCTCCTCGGACAGCACCGGGGCCACCATGCGGTGCGACTGCACGGTGGACTGGGCGATCAGCAGCACCATCGCGGCCAGTTCGAGCGGCTCCCCGGCCCGGATCGAGCCGTGCCGCTGCCCCTGCTCGATCCCCGAGCGCAGCGCCTCCAGCAGTCCGCGCTGGCTGGCGCCGAGGCGGTCGACCACGTACTCGAAGAGCGTGTCGGAGTCGCCGGAGCGCAGCAGCGCGCCCAGCACCGGGTGGTCCCGCAGCCGGACGGCCACCTCGACCACGCCGTCGACGAACGCGGCCCGGTCGGTGCCGGTGAGCCGGACGGCGTCCCGGGTGGCCGCGATCTCCCGGGTGAGCAGCGCGCCGATCACGGCGCGGACGTCCGGCCAGCGCCGGTAGACGGTCGGCCGGCTCACCCCGGCGCGGCGCGCGATCTCGGCCAACTGGGCGCGGCCCACGCCGAGTTGGACGATCAGCTCGGCGGCGGCGTCGAGGATCGCGTCATCGGTGCCGCGCTCGGCACGCTCCGCACCGCGCTCGGCGGCAGGCCCGGCGGCGCGCTCGGCACTCGGCTCGGCACTCGGCTCGGCGCCCGGTTCGTGAGGCTCGTTACTACTTGACATGATGTGTAAAACTGTAACGCATGACCCCCGAGAAGCAAGCGGCACCGGCGACCCTCACCGGTACGGCCACCCTGCCGCTCCCCCCGATGAAGTGGGACGCCTGGGGCGACCCGGCCCTCGCCAAGGAGCTGTCCGCCGACATCAAGGGCCTGCTCGCCGCCGCCCTCGGCGTCACCGGCGACGCCGCCCCCGGGCCCGACGCCTCGGAGGTCGTCCTGCGGCCGTCCGCCCTCACCCCCGACGACCTCGCGGCCCTCGCCGCCGTCGTCGGCGAGGCCCACCTCAGCACCGCCGACGCCGACCGCCTCCCCCGGGCCGGCGGCAAGTCCACCCCCGACCTGCTGCGCCGCCGCTCGCGCGACCCGCAGGACGCGCCCGACGCCGTCGTGCTGCCCGGCAGCGAGGACGAGATCACCGCGCTGCTCGCCGTCTGCACCGAGCGCCGGATCGCCGTCGTCCCGTTCGGCGGCGGCACCAGCGTCGTCGGCGGACTGGACCCGGAGCGCGGGGCGTTCGCCGCCGTCGTCTCGCTCGACCTGCGCCGGCTCGACCAGCTCCTCGACCTCGACGGGACCTCCGGCGAGGCCCTCCTCGGCGCCGGCCTCACCGGCCCGGCCGCCGAGGCCCTGCTCGCCGAGCGCGGCTTCGAGCTCGGCCACTACCCGCAGAGCTTCCGCTTCGCCACCATCGGCGGCTTCGCGGCCACCCGCTCCTCCGGCCAGAACTCGGCCGGCCACGGACGGTTCGACGACATGGTGCGCGGCCTGCGGGTGGTCACCCCGACCGGTGTGCTCGACCTCGGCCGCGCCCCGGCCTCCGCCGCCGGCCCCGACCTGCGCGAGCTGTTCCTCGGCTCCGAGGGCGCCCTCGGCGTGATCACCGCCGTCCGGGTGCGCGTCCACCCCGTGCCCGCCGTCAAGGCGTACGAGGCCTGGTCGTTCCCCGACTTCACCACCGGCGCCGCCGCGCTGCGCGCCGTCGAGCAGCAGGGCACCGGCCCGACCGTCATCCGGCTCTCCGACGAGGCCGAGACGATGATCAACCTGGCCATGACCGAGAAGATCGGCGGCGAGGCCGCCATCAGCGGCTGCCTCGCGGTCACCGTCTTCGAGGGCACCGCCGAGCAGGTCGCCGCCCGCCACCAGCTCACCCGCACCGCCCTGCTCGCCGCCGGCGGCACCTCGCTCGGCGAGGCCCCCGCCCGGGCCTGGGAGCACGGCCGGTTCAACGCCCCGTACCTGCGCGACTCGCTGCTCGACGCGGGCGCGCTGTGCGAGACCCTGGAGACCGCCGCGGGCTGGCGCGACCTGCACGCCCTGCGGTTCGCCGTCACCACCGCGCTGACCGAGGCCCTGCCCGGCTCGCTCGTGCTGTGCCACATCTCGCACGTCTACCCGACCGGCGCCTCGCTCTACTTCACCGTGGTCGCCGCCCTCGGCGAGGAGCCGCTGCAGCAGTGGGGCGCCGCCAAGCGGGCCGCCTGCGACGCCATCGTCCGGTCCGGCGGCACCATCACCCACCACCACGCCGTCGGCACCGACCACCGCCCCTGGATGGCCGACGAGATCGGCGACCTCGGTGTGCGCATCCTGCGCGCCGTCAAGGCCGAGATCGACCCCGCCGGCATCCTCAACCCAGGCAAGTTGATCCCGTGAGCGACCGGAGAACCATCGCCCGCGTCGTTCTCCTCACCAACCCCGCGGCCGCGGCCGGCCACGCCGAACCGGCGGCCCACCGCGCCACCGCCCGCCTGCGCGCCCACGGCATCACCGTGGACCCGCGGGCGGGCGGCTCCGCCGCCGAGTCGCTCGCGCTCGCCCGGGAGGCGGTCGCCTCGCCGTCCTGCGACGCCCTGGTCGTCGTCGGCGGCGACGGCATGATCAACCTCGCCCTCCAGGCCGTGGCCGGCACCGCCACCCCGCTCGGCGCGATACCCGCCGGCACCGGCAACGACCACGCCCGCGCCCACGGCCTGCCCCGGGACACCCCCGAGGCCGCCGCCGACACCGTCGCCGCCGGCCGCACCCGCACCGTCGACCTCGGCCGGGTCACCGCCGCCGACGGCACCACCCGCTGGTTCGGCTCCGTCCTCGCCAGCGGCTTCGACTCCCTGGTCAGCGACCGCACCAACCGCCTGCGCTGGCCGCGCGGCCGGATGCGCTACAACCTCGCGATCGCCGTGGAGTTCGCCAATCTCCGCCCGCTGCCCTTCCGGATCACCCTCGCCGACGGCACCCGGATCGAGCGCGACCTCACCCTCGCCGCCGTCGGCAACACCAGCAGCTACGGCGGCGGGATGCTCATCTGCCCCGAGGCCGACCCCGCCGACGGCCTGCTCGACGTCACCCTCGTCGACGCCATGCCCCGGCGGCGGATCGCCCGCTTCTTCCCCACCCTGCTCAAGGGCACCCACACCGCGCGGCCCGAGGTCACCACCCACCGCACCACCTCGCTGCGGCTCGACTCCCCCGGCATCACCGCCTACGCGGACGGCGAGTTCATGGCAGCGCTGCCGGTCGAGGTCACCGTCGTGCCGGGGGCGCTGCGGCTGCTCGTCCCGGGCGAGTGATCCTGACGAGTGATCCTGATGACTGGTCCCGATGACTGGTCCCGACGACTGGTCCTGATGACTGATCCCGGGCAATGATCCGAACCTCCCGCAACTGTCGGCCGGATCAGTAGACTGACCGCTCTCGACTCCGTCCAGAACCAGCCTTGTGGGGGGCACCTGTGGACGTGCACATTTCCGTGGCCGGCGGGGAGGCCGGACCGGGGACCGTCGCGGAGGCCGAGTCGCTGACCGACTGGCTCCGGGGCGAACCGGGCCTGACCAGGGTCACCCTGACGGGGCGTCCGCCCGGCCCCGGGGAGATGGGATCGGTACTGGACACCGTCACCGTCGCCCTCGGCGCCGGCGGCGCGCTCCAGGTACTCGCCTCCTCGCTGCGCACCTGGTTCGCCCAACCCCGGCGCAGCGACGTCCGGGTGAAGATCCGCCGGACCGACGGCGGGACGGTGGAGATCGACGCCAAGCGGGTGCGCGCCGGGGACCTGGAGGCGATCCTGCGCACCGCGCTGGAGAGCCAGGAGCCGGAGGGCCCGGCCCCGTCCGGTCCCGAGCAGGGCTGAGGTGCGCCTCCCGGACCCCCGGCGATCCCGGATCGTGCTGGTCGGCGCGAGCACGTACACGGACCCTGACCTGCCGGACCTCCCGGCGGTCCGGCGCACCGTGACCGACCTGGCGGCCCTGTTCACCGACCCGGACCACGGGGTCGTCCCGGAGGAGCACTGCACCGTCCTGCTCGACGACGCCGACCTCGGCCGGGTCGGCCGGCGGCTGCGCGAGGCCGCTCGGGCCGCCGAGGACCTGCTGCTGGTCTACTTCACCGGCCACGGACTGGTCGGCGGCCGCCGGCACGACCTCTACCTCGCGCTGCCCGACAGCGAGTACGGGGACCCGGACTTCACCTCGATCGAGTACGACAAACTGCGCGGCACCGTGCTCAACAGCCGCGCCACCACCAAGATCATCGTGCTGGACTGCTGCTTCTCCGGCCGCGCCGTCACCGGCACCATGGCCGGCGGCCCCAGCACCATCAACCAACTGGAAGTCTCCGGCACCTACGTGCTGACCTCCGCCCAGCGCGACCAGGTCTCCCTCTCCCCGCCCGGCGAGGACCACACCGCCTTCTCCGGACGGCTCATCCGACTGCTGCGCGAGGGCATCGCCGGCGGCCCGGAGTACCTCACCATCGACGACCTCTACCAGCGCCTCGTCAGCCTGATGGTCGCCGAGGGCCTGCCCGTCCCCCTCAACAGCACCACCGACAACGCCAACCTGATCGCCCTCGGCCACAACCGGATCCACGCCGCCTCCGTCGCCCCCGCACTGCGCGAGCGACAGGTGGCCGCCGAACAGCAGGCCCTGGAGGGCGACTGGGCCGGCGCCGCCGCGTCCCTACGGGAGGTCCTGGACGAACAGACCCGCCTCCTCGGCGCCGAACACGAGGACACCCTGCGCTGCCGCCGCGCCCACGCCCACTGCGTCGGCGGCGCCGGCGACCCGGCCGAAGCCGCCCGCCTGCTGCGCCCCCTCCCCGCCGCCCACGCCCGCCTGCTCGGCAAGGACCACCCGGAGACCCTGCACACCCGCCAGTTCCTCGCCGTCAACCTCGGCGAGGCCGGCCACCGGACGGAGGCCATCGCCGTCCTCCGGGTCCTCCTCGCCGACCGCAGCCGCCTCCTCGGCAGCGAACACGAGGACACCCTGCGGACCCGGCACATACTGGCCCGGAACCTGGCGCTGACGGGCGCCGAGGAGGAGGCGACGGCGCTGCTGCGGCAACTCGTCGCGGAACGGGACCGGGTGCTGGGGACGCAGCACCCGCACACGGTGCGGGCGCGGAGGGAGCTGGCGGTGCTGGAGAGGGGTGCGCAGCATGGAGTTTGAGAGGTTCACCCTGGCCGCACGGCGCGTGGTCACGCTGGCGCAGGAAGAGGCCAGGACGCTGGGCTACCACTACGTCGGAACCGAGCACCTGCTGCTGGCCCTCCTGCGCTACAAGGACGGCCCTGCCCGGCAGGCCCTCACGGCCCTCGGGATCTCGCTCGAACCAGCCAGGGCAAGGGTGGGGCGGCCCGGCGACCAGCCTCCCGTCCTCGCCTCCGTTCCGTTCACGCGGGGGGCCAAGAGCGTGCTGGACCTCTCGGGCGAGGAGGCCACGAGGCTCGACAGCGTCCGCATCGGCCCCCAGCACCTGCTGCTGGCCCTCATGAAGTCGGCGGACGACAGGGCGACGGAGGTGCTGAGCGCCTTCGAGGTCGACCTCCACGAACTGCGCCAACAGGTCCTCGCCGCGAGCGCGCGGGCGGCCGAACCGTCAGACGCACGGCCCAACCTGCGCGGCTCGCTGCTGAAGCTCGGCCGGGAACTCACTTCAGCGGTCGACGGCGAGCGGCCCGAAGGTGTACTCGGACGCCGCGCGGACATCGACCGTGTCCTCCAGGTACTCAGCCGGCGGGCCCGCAACGTCGCGCTGCTGGTGGGCGATCCCGGAGTAGGGAAAACCAGCATCGCGGCCGGGCTGGCGCAGGCCGTCGTCCGCCAGGAAGTGCCCTCACGATTCCTCGGCCGGACCGTCCTCCGCCTCGACATCACCGCACTGTTCACCGACCCCCGGCACCACGGGCGCTTCACCGAAGTGATGGCCGAACTGGTGCAGGACATCCTCCGGTCCTCGGACCTCGTCCTCTTCCTCGACAACGCCCTCTCCGTCGTCCGCACCCGGGAGGGGCAGGCCGAGGCGCTGGCCTTCTTCCGGCCGGTGTTCGACGTGCCCGGCGTCTCGATCGTCGCGGCCGCCGGCTCCGCCGACCACCGCCGGTGGGAGCGGGACTCCGGCCTGGACCGGCGGATCCAGCCGGTGCCGGTGGCCGAACCGGCGCCCGAGGACGTCCTGGAGATCCTGCGCAGCGCCCGCCAGCGGCTGGTCGACCACCACGAGGTCGTGATCACCGACGAGGCCCTCGCCGCGGCCGCCCGACTCGCGCACGGCTACCTTCCCGGCCACGCCCTGCCGGGTGCCGCGATCGACCTGCTGGACGAGGCGAGCGCACAGGTCCGCTCCGGACCGGTGACCCCCGGCACGACGCCGAGCGTCACCGAGGAAGTGGTGACCCGGACGGCCGGCGCATCGGCCGCCCTCCCGGTCGCTCCCCGCCCGCCGGTACTCTCCCCTCCCGTCCCGCACGACCCGACCGTCTGGTCCATGAGCTGAGCCGCCGCTACCCCAACTCCAGTGCCTCCCAGGCGAACTCCTCGCCCCACCCCGGCTCGCGGCGGGCCCAGGCGGCCATGGCGGTGATCACCGGCCCGGGGTCGTCGAGCTTCACCTGGAAGTGCCGGTCGGCGCCGCCGTCCCGGTACTCGAAGGAGTACTCGCCCCCGCGCTCGTGCCACACCTGCACGTAGACGTCGGGCTCGTCGGGTATCCGCTCGACCACCAGGAAGCGGTCCCGCCTGCCCCCGATCCGCCGCACCAGCCCGGCCAACGCCTCGACCTCCGGCCGGGGGTGGTTCCGGTCGTCTTCCGTCCGCACCGTGATCTCCAGCATGAACCGGATCCTGGCACGGGCCACTGACAACGCGTCCGGCGGCGGGCGCCCACCAGAGGTGGCGGCGACCGGCACCCCGGTGGTGCGGCGATGAGTCGAGCCGCCGCGCACAGGAGGTCGGACCGGCCGACTTCCTGTGCGGTAGGTCCATGGATCCCCGCACGCCGAACGCCCCTCTGCCGCACGGAAGGTCGCGGCAGAGGGGCGTTCGGTCGGTGGGAGCCGGGTCAGCCCTTCGGGGTGGGGGTGGGCAGGGTGCCGGTGAGGAGGGGCCATTCGCGGTGGAAGGCCGGGAGGGGGAGCCTGCCCTCGATCAGCGGGGTGCCGAAGATCTTGAGGTGGGCGAGCAGTGCACCGTTGAGGTCGATGCCGCCGACGAGGGCCCAGCTGCCCTGGAGCCGGGGCGTGCCGCCGGGGACGTCCACGGCGAGGGAGCCGTCGGCCTTGGCCTGGAGGTAGGGGGCGACGGTGGCCTCGACGCCGACCGCGTCGTAGAGGCCGACGCTGACCTCGGTGCCGAGGGTGGCGCGGACGGAGGCCTTGCCGTCGAGGCGGACGTGGACCAGGGAGACCTTGGTGTCGGGGGCGTCGGCGGCGGAGGTCCAGCCGCGGCCGCCGCCGGTCCAGTCGGCGCGGACGGCCCAGGTGCCGGCGGCCTCCTGCTCGGCCTCGACGTGGACCTGGCCGTCGGCGCCGACCTCCAGGTAGCAGGTGAGGGCGAGGTTGACGACGACCGGCAGCCCGGCGACGGTCAGCACCGGGCTGGCCTGGAGCTTGGCGAAGGGGACCCGGACCGGCGCGGCGGTGGCGCGGGCGAAGTCGCCGGTGACCTTCCAGTGGGCGCGGGCGCCGAGGTCGAAGCCGATGGAGGCGGTGCGCGGGGTGCCGACGCCGGCGCCGTGGTAGGCGAAGCGGACCGACGGGTGGAGGGCGAGTTCGCCGGTGGCCTCGGCGGTGGCGCCGCCCGGCAGCGGGATCGGGGCCTTGGCGTCGACCTCCAGGGTGCCGGAGGCCTCCGCCTTGGTGGTGCCGTTCTCCCGGCCGACGGTGGCCGTGACGTCCTTGACCAGCGGGGTGACCTTGATCGCCTTGGGGTCGACGGGGACCGTGCCGTCGGCCTCGGCGGCACCGAGCAGTTCGGGCAGGGTGGCCGGGCGGGTGGCGAGGCTGAGGGTGTTGCCGGCGCCCGGGTGGACGGCGGTGACGGCGAGGAGCGCGCCCTGCGGGGCGGCGTCGGTGGGCGGGCTGGCGAGCAGGCGCCCGGGCTGGACGGCCTGGGTGAGAGCCGGGACGGCGGAGGGCGAGGACGCGGCGGCGGCGGGAGCCGAGGACGCGGCGGACGCGGGGGCCGAGGGCACCGTGGACGCGGCGGGCGCGGACAGGACGGCGGTGCCGGCGGCCGGGTCGTAGGCGGTGAGCCGCAGGTCGGTGGCCGCCGCCGGGGTGGCGGCGGAGCCGTCGGCGGACGGGGTACCGACGGCCACGGTCTGCGCCCCGGGCTGCGCGGCAGCGACCGGCAGCAGCTGCGGGGCGGGGCCCGTCGGCGGCGCGACGGCGGCAGCGGCCGGGGCCGAGGAGGCCGGGGGCGCGGCGGCGGAGGATCCGCCGGGGGCGGGAGCGGCCGCCTTGCCGGCGGGGCGGGCGGCGGTGGCCGCCGAGGCGTGCGCGGTCGGGGATCCGCCGGACGCGGGGGCCGCCGGGTTCGCCGTGCCGGTGGCGGCGACGGGAACGGCGGACGGGACGTCGACGGCGACCGACGCGGCCCGCCCGTCGCCGGAGGCGGGCCCGCAGGCGGCGACGCCGAGCAGGAGCAGGGAGGCGAGGGCAGGCCGGACGGCCGGGACGAGAGGACTCTTCACCGGGGCTCTTTCAGCGGCGAGTTCCGCACGGGCGGCGGCGCACGGACGGTGCGCGCCCGCCCGGGAACGAGGGTGGGTGGTGGCAAGGGGGAGCGCGGCCCGCACGGCCGCGCGGATCGTCATGTTACTGACGAGAAATCAGGTTGTCGAAGACATGTCCGACAAGTGAACAGCACCCCGATCGCACCTCAGGGACTGTGCCACCAAGGGTGGTTGGTGCACGCCCGGAGTCCGACCACCCCCGTTCGGCGGGGGCCCGACGGTTCGCAATCCACCACTCGGCGGGGCCCCTCCCCCGCCGGTGGACGGGTCCCGGGGCGGGTCGTCGGCATTCCCCGCCGGGAATTGTCGACCATGACGGGCCCGCGCAGGATGGACGACGAGCGGGACGACCGACCATCACGAGGGGACCAGCCGCAGATGAGCACCAGCACTACTGGCACTACCAGCACCACCGGCACCACCGGCACCACCGGCACCGCACAGCGGATCGCCGACCGCTATGTCGCACTCTGGAACGAGCCCGACCCGGAGCGGCGGCGCCGGGCGGTCGAGGAGCTGTGGGCGGCGGACGGCGTCCACCTGCTCCAGCCGCCCGCGGACATGCGCGAGCGAGCAGCCGAACTCGGCTTCGCAGAAACCGTGTTGGAGGCGCGCGGCCATGACGCGCTGGAACGGCGGGTGGCCCGGGCGCACCAGGAGTTCGTGGCCGGCGGCGGCTGCGCCTTCCGCGAGCAGGGCGAGGCGATCCGGGTCGGCGACGCCGTCAAGCTCACCTGGGTGATGGTGCGCCCGGGCGAGGACGAGGTGCTCGGCGGCGGGGTGGAGCTGCTGGTGCTGGACGGGGACGACCGGATCGCGACCGACTACCAGTTCCCCGGGCTCTGATCCCCCGGTTCCTGCTCCGCGTAGGCGCGCAGGGCGGCGGCCGTCGGCTCGTCGACCGGCAGGAAGGCCTCCAGCCGCAGTTCGGCGAGTGTGACGTCGACGGCGGTGGCGAAGGTGGTCACCGTGGTCATCAGGTGCAACTCGCCGAACGGGCTGCGCAGATGCAGCGGGACGGCGAAGCCCAGCGGATCCCGGGCGGCCGGGGACTCGTCCAACGGCGGCACATAGCCCGCCAGTTCGTCGTGCAGTTCGGTCAGGTGGGAGGTCGCCGCCAGGACGTGCCGGGACCACGCCGCGAAGTTGACGATCCTCGGGGCGAGCCCGGCCGGGTGCAGGGCGAGCCGGTAGGCGTTCGCGCCCCGGCCGAGCAGCTCCGGTGCGACCCCCTCGGTCAGCAGTCCGAGCGCGGCGTTGGCCGCGACAATGCCGCCCCGGCCGTCCACCACCACGGCGGGATAGGGGAGATGGCCCTCCAGGATGTGGCCGAGCGCGGACCGGACGGGTGCCAGCTCGGGCCCGTCGAGCGGGCACTCCGCGTACACGGGGGCGTAACCGGCCGACAGCAGCAGCTCGTTGCGCTCGCGCAGCGACAGGTCGAGCGACTCGGCGAGCCGGACGACCATGCCGCGCCCGGGCGCCGACCGGCCCGACTCCATGAAGCTGAGGTGGCGCTGGGTGGTGCCCGCCCGGCCGGCGAGTTCGAGCTGACTGAGACGGCGGCCGGTGCGGCGCTCGCGGAGCGTACTGGGAAAGTCCACGACAGCCAGTTGTATCGGGGACGGCGCCGCGCGGCCATTCCCCGGGGGGAATGGCCGCGGTGAACTCTCGGGGCGGGGCGGGGCGGGACGGGACGGGGCGGGGCCGATCAGGCCGGACGTCCCGTCGGTCGGACGCCCAACCCCTCGGCCCCCTCGGACACCCCCTCAGACGCCCTGCTGCGCCGTCACCGTGCCGTCGTCGATCGCCGCCAGCAGCTCGGCGTGGTCGGCGGCGGTCCGGTCGGCGTACCCGACCGAGAAGTCGGCGATGGCCTCGGCGAAGGCGTCCGAGCGGCCCAGGTAGCCGGCGACGGCGAGCCGGTCGCCGGAGCGGGCGTGCGCGCGGGCGAGGGTGCGGCCGCAGAGGTCGGCGTACTGGCGCAGGTCGGCGGGCGTCATCCGGGCGATGTCCGCCGAGCCCTTCATGTCGCGCAGCTGGCGGCCGTAGAAGTGCCGGCCGGCCGGGCCGGTGGTCCAGCCGAGGAAGATGTCGCTGGCCGCCTGCATGAGGTGCTGGCCGGTGACGACCCGGCGGCCGCCGTGGACCACCGGGGCCTCGGCGGACGGACGCGAGGCGGGCAGGTACTCCTCCAGCACGGACCGCCCGGCCTCCTTGATCTGCAGGAACAGCGGGTCCTTCTCGTCCCGCCCCGACAGCAGCAGGATGAAGCAGCGGGTGCCGACGCTGCCGACGCCGACCACCTTGCGGGCCACGTCCACCAGTTGGAACCGGTCGAGCAGGACGCGGCGGTCCTCGGCGAGGGTCGCCCGGTAGTCGCCGTAGATCTTGCCGACCTGGCGAAGTTCGTCCTCCGGCAGCCGCTCGATCAGCGGCGGGTCGTCGACGATCCGGCGCCGTCCGTCCTCGCCCTTCTCGGTGAGCTTGCCGAAGGCCTGGAGGCTGGTGCGGCGGCGGGCCTTGTCCAGATTGGCCTCGACGCGCTTGCGGCGGCTGCCCTTGGCGACCAGCGGCAGGATGTCCTCGGTGTCGATCCGGGCGTACCAGACGTCGAGTTCGCCCACGCCGGCGAGGCGGCGCACCGCGCCGGCGTAACCCTGCGCGGCGGTGAGCGCGGCCCGGCGGACCTGCTCCTCGCTGTGGCCGTTGTCGCGGGCCGCGACGGCGACGCTGGCGGCGAGGCGCTTGACGTCCCACTCGAACGGGCCGGGGTAGGTCTCGTCGAAGTCGTTGACGTCGAAGAGCAGCGCGCGCTCCGGCGAGGCGTACACGCCGAAGTTCAACAGATGGGCGTCACCGCAGAGTTGGACGGTGATACCGGTGTCGGGGACGGCCGCCAGGTCGGCGGCCATGACGGCGGCGGAGCCGCGCAGGAAGGCGAACGCCGATTCGGCCATCCGCCCGTAGCGGATCGGGCCGAGGTCGGTGAGCCGGTCCTCGGCCTGCCGGGCCAGGACGGCCAGCGGGTCGGGCCGGTCGGCGGCGGGGATCCAGGGGCCGTGGGCGGAACGCGGTACGCGCTCGCGGGCGGCCCGGCCGCGCCGCCGGCGTTCGGTCGGACTGGTCATGCGCGGCTCCTCGGTACGGTCCGTCCAGCGGGTGCCTCGTCCGGCAGGACCCGGATGCTCCCGCGGCCCTCCCCGCGACGCTAGATCACGCCCGGCGGCACGGCATGTCGGGACCGGACGGCCCGCGCCGGAGCCGGGCGGGGTGGACGGACAAGGCGGACGTCCGGGCAAGGCGGACGGGCAAGGCGGGGACGGGCGGGGCGGACGTCCGGGCAAGGCGGACGGGCAGGGCGGGCGTCCGGTCGCCCCGCCCGCGCGCCGCCGAGCGGGCTGGGCCGACCGGGTGGCGGGGCGGAACCGGTCACTCCACCACGAAGTCCGCCATCATCGCCATGTCCTCGTGCTCCAGGTTGTGGCAGTGCAGCATGTACGTCCCCGCGAAGTCGGTGAACCGCACCAGCACCTCCACCGCCTCGGCCGGCCGCAGGTCCACGGTGTCCTTCCAGCCCGCGTCGTACGGCCCCGGGTCCTTGCCGTTGCGGGACAGCACCTGGAAGGCGTTCAGGTGCACATGGACGGGGTGGTGGACGTCCGAGAAGAACCGCCAGATCTCGGTGGAGCCGAGTGCCGGCCGGGCGAGCGCGCGGCCCGGCTCGTAGGGCTGGTTGTTGATCGTCCAGCCCGCGTTGCGACTGCGCCGGAAGCCGAAGGTCCGGGTGGTGACGGCCGCGGCCGGGTCGAGCCGCTCCAGGGTGCAGAGCCGTTCGGGGACCGTCGAGTCGTCGCGCACCGGCCGCGAGGAGACGTCGAAGAGCATCACCTCCTCCGTCCGCCCGCTGCCGAACCGGTTCATCAGCCGGACCTGGGTGCCGGCCGGGTAGCGGGAGAAGTCGACCACCAGGTCGAAGCGCTCGGCGGGCGCGATCTCGACCGCGTCGTGCGCGATCGGCTGCTCCAGCAGGCCGCCGTCGCCGCCGATCTGCACCAGGGCGCCGCCGCCGGACGGCTGCGGGTCGAGTTCGAGCCGGTAGAGGCGCGTGTTGGAGGCGTTGAGCACGCGCAGCCGGTAGCGGGCCCGGTCGACCTCGGCGCGCGGCCAGGGCGCGCCGTTGACCAGGACGACGTCGCCGAGGACGCCGTTCATGTAGTCCTCGGTGACGCCGGGGACGGCGAGGGTCGCGTCGACGGCGGGGTAGGCGAAGGAGCCGTCGGCGGCGAAGGAGCGGTCGGCGAGCATCAGCGGGAGCTCGCGCTCGCCGCGCGGCAGCGGCAGGGCGTCCTCCTCCTCGTCGCGGACCAGGTGGAAGCCGGCCAGGCCGCGCCAGACGCCGGGGCCGGTGAAGCCCATCCGGTGGTCGTGGTACCAGAGGGTGGCGGCGCGCTGGCGGCACGGGTAGGCGTAGGTGCGCTCTCCGGTGACGGTCCGGGAGCGGTCCGCGGCGCCCGCCATGCCTGCCATACCCGGCATACCTGCCATGCCGGGCATCGCGTGGTCCCCGTGGCCGGCGTGGGCGGCCCAGGTGGAGCGGTCGGCGGAGGAGCCGACCGGGAGCAGCAGATCCACCGGGTAGCCGTCGCTCTCGGCCGGGGTGTGGCCGCCGTGGAGGTGGACCACCGTGGGCACCACCAGCTCGTTGCGGTGCCGCACCACCATCTCCCGGCCGGAGCGGGCCACCAGGGTCGGGCCGGGGAAGGTCCCGCCGTACGTCCAGGCCTCGGTGCGCAGGCCGGGCAGGATCTCCAGCCGGGCGGTCTGCTGGGTGATCTCGTAGTGGTCCGCGGTGGCGTCGGAGCGGACGGGGGCGAGAACCGCCGGAACGGGCAGCGGCACCTGGAACGCCGCCGGGAGCGGGACCTCGCTGCTCAGCAGCCGGCCCGGCCGGGCCTCGGCCAGCAGCCGGGCGGTCGCCGGGCCGGCGAAGGCCCCGACGGCGCCCGCGCCGAGCACGGCCACGCCGGCGCCGAGGAACCGGCGGCGGTTCACGGCGCCACCTCCACCGCGTCGGCCCCCGCGCCGGTGGGCCGGGGCAGCCGGCCGGGGCCGCCGTCACCGGAGCCGGAGCCGGAGCCGATCCCGGAGCCGGAGCCGGAGCCGGATTCGCCGACCGGGTCGGCGCTCGATTCGGCGTCCGGCGTCGACGACGGCGCCGGGGCCGATGCCGGGGCCGGCCGCCAGGCGCCGACCAGGCCGAACAGCAGCCCACTGACCAGCAGCACGCCCAGGGTGACGTGCACCCCGACCGCCCGTTCGTAGCCGGTCCCCATCTGCGCCCCGGCCGCGGCCAGCAGCAGCGCGGTGGCGCCGAGCGGCCACCACGGCCCGCGCGCGCCGCCCGCTCCCCCGCCCCGGCGGACCAGCGCGGCCACCGGCAGCTGGGCGAGCAGCAGACCGCCCAGAGCCATCGCGGTCAGCTCGTGCGCCCGGAGCGCCTCGTAGTGGCCGTTCAGGAAGCTGCCGGCCAGCACCGTCTGGGCCAGCCCCAGCACGGCCGACGCGGTCGCGGTGGCCCGCAGCAGCAACCGCGGCACCCGGACCCCCGGGGGGACGGCCGGGGCGGCGGCCGACGGGCTCGCCGGGGCGAGCAACGGCAGGCGGGGCGTGCGGGCCACGGGGGGACTGCTCAACGGTCGGCCTTCTCTCTGCCGGGCACCGCGGCGGAGCGGGCAGGCCGGGATGACGGGCATGCCGGACGCGCTCGGCGCGGGGGTGGGTGGGTACGACGTGGCGCTACGGGCGCGCGCCACCTGGACGGACGCGGCCGTGAGCGTAACTGATCACACATCACTATCGGTGTGGATCAAGGGCTTTACGGACGACGACCACTCTCGCGCGGCTTTCCGGCGCGGCTTTGTCACCCGAACGGCCGGTGCGACGCACAGCGCGGCCCGCTGTCGCGAGCCTCCCCCGCGCCCCCGCGAGCCCATGCGCGCGCGGAGCCGTACGCGCGGGCACGGGCACGCGAGCCCCCGCGTACGCGCCCGCGTACGTCCCCGCGTGCGCGGCCCCGCGTACGCGAAGGGCCCCGGTCCACCGACGACACCCCCGTCGCCCTCGGTGGACCGGGGCCCGGACCCGAAGGCCGCCCCTCCTCGCGCCGCGCCCCTCCTCGCGCCGCGCCCTCCTCGCGCCGAACCGCTACTGCTTGCCGCCGCTCGTCGCGATCGGGCGGGACCGCAGCAGCGCCCTGGCCGGCAGGGCCGTCGCGGCCAGGCAGAGCGCCACCGCCCCGGCGGCCAGCGGCAGCGCCGTCCCCGGCGGCACGTACGGCGTGGCGCCGGTGAGGCCCCGGGTGACCGGCACCAGGGTGACCCAGGCGATCACCGCGCCGACCCCCAGACCGGTCGCGGCCACCAGCAGCGCCTCCCAGCGCATCATGTGGCGCACCTGCCCCCGGGTGGTCCCGGCCAGCCGGAGCAGCGCCACCTCGCGCCGCCGGTCCAGCACCGTCATCACCAGGGTGTTGGCGGCTGTGACCGCGGCGAACCCGCCGAGCACCGCGGCCATCACCGCGTTCACCCAGGCGCCCATCTCCTGGTCCTTGTCCGCCTGCACCGCGAAGCCCGCCCGGTCGGTGACGGTCATTCCCGGGACGCCGAGCCCCGCCAGCCCCCGGGCGACCGCCGCCCGGTCCGCGCCGGACGCGTCCGCGACCAGCACCTGCTGGTCGTACGCCGCGGTGACGTGCTCCGCGACCGCCGCCCTCGGCAGCAGCACCTGGCCGAAGCCGAGCCCGCGCCCGTACGTGGCGACCACCAGCGGCCGGGTCTCCGTGCCGTCCCCGAGCCAGAGCTGCACCCGCTCGCCCACCTCGGCGCCCAGGGCCGAGGCCAGGGCGGCGTCCAGCGCCACGGTGTCCGGGGAGCGGCCGAGATCGGCGAGCGAACCGGTGCGGACGTCGAGGTCGAGCACCCGGGGCAGCCGGGACGGGTCGCCGGTGATGCCCAGCGCGGGGGCCGAGTCCAGATCGTGGCCCTCGCGGTACACGACGCCGGTGCGCAGCACGCCGACGGCCGCCTCCACACCGGGCAGCCCGGCCGCCCGTTCGACCACCCCGGGGGTCCCGGCGGCACCGGCGGCACCCGGCACGGCGGCCGGCAGGCCGGGGCCGGTGGAGCCGAGCACGTGGTCGGCGGTGAGACCGGCCCGCACCTGCTCGCCGCTCTCGTGCCGGACGGTGCTCTGCATGAACAGCAGGGTGCCGCAGAAGGCGGTGACCATGGCGATCGGCGTGATCGCCGAGGCCAGCCGACGGGCGTTGGCACGGGTGTTGTCGGCCGCCAGCGAGCCGGGCGCGCCGCCGGCCCGCAGCGGCACCCCGAGCAGTCCGGCCGCGACCCGGGCCACCCAGGGGCCCAGCAGGGCGACCGCCGTCAGGAAGCACATCACCACGCCCAGCGCGGTGTTGGCGGCGTCGGTGCCGTTCAGCCCGGTGGCGACCCCGGCGAGCACGATGCCGCCGGCGGTGAAGAGCAGGCCCAGGCCGGTGCGGATCCACCCCGGCCGGGACGGTTCGACGGCGGCCGCGCCCAGCGCCTGGCTGGCCCGCATCCGGGCCGGGCGGCGGGCCGCGAAGAAGCCGGCCGCGAGCGCCGCGAGCGTGCACAGCACCACCGCGGCGACCATCGGCAGCGGCCCGACGGACAGTTCGACGGCCTCGGGGACGGCCCCGCGCTCCACCATCCCGTCGAACCACCAGCGGGCCAGGCCCAGGCCGGGCAGGATGCCGCTCGCGGCGGCCAGCGGCGCGACCAGCATCGCCTCGGTGGCGATGGTGCGGCGGATCTGCCGGGGCGTGGCACCGACGGCGCGCAGCAGCGCGAACTCGCGGGCGCGCTGGCCGGTGGCGAGGGCGACGGTGGAGACCACCACGAACACGGCGGTCATGGCGGCGATACCGCCGAAGGAGCCGCCGATCCCGGCCAGCGCCTCGCGGGCCCCGGTGAGCGCGGGCTGCTCGACGGTGCCCCGGTCCCGGCCGGTCCGCACCTCGGCGGCACCGCCCACGGCCGTCCCGACCTGGGCGGCGAGGGCCTTGGCGGTCACCCCCTCGCGCGGCTGGACGGCGATCGCGTCCACCCGGCCGGGATGGCCCGAGAGCCGGTCGGCCTGCTGGTCGGCGAACCAGGCCGTGGGTCCGGCCGACTGCGGGGCGGCGAGGCCGGAGATCCGGTAGCTCCCGCTGCCGCCCGGAGCGGTGAGCGCCACCGTGCCGCCGGGGGCCAGCTGCGCGGCGCGCGCGGTGTCGGCGTCCAGCACGACCTCGCCGGCGCCGGGGGCACGGCCCTCGACCAGGCGGTCCTGCGCGCCGGCGATGCCGAGCGCGGCGAAGCCCCGGCCGGTGAGCGGGCCGCCCGGCCCGCCCTGCAGCGGGAACGCGCTGTCCGGGCGGGCGGCCGCCACCCCCGGCTGCGCGGCGATCCGGGCCGTCAGCGCCGCGTCCACCCGGGCCCGGTCGGGGAGGGGCTGCTCCTCGCTGTCGGTGTCCTCGCCCTGCCGGAAGGTGATGCCGACGGTCTGGTCGGCGGCCACCACCACGGGGGCGTCCGCGTACCGGCCGGCCGGCACCGAGGCCGTGATGCCGGTCTGCAGCAGGGTGCCGCAGGCCGTGATCACGGCGGCGGCGAAGAACAGGGCGACGAAGGTCCCGACGAAGGAGGCGGGACGGAAGCGCACCGAGGCGCGGGCGAGTCCGTTGCTCATGCCGCCGCCCCCAGCGGGCGGGCGGTGAGCGACACCATCCGGTCGGCGACGGTCTTGGGGTCCGGCCGGTACAGCTCGTCGGCGAGGGCACCGTCGGCCAGGAACACCACCCGGTCGGCGAACGAGGCCGCCACCGGGTCGTGGGTCACCATGACGACGGTGGCACCCATGGTGTCGACCGCGTTCCGCAGCAGGCCGAGCACCTCGTGCGCGGTGCGGGTGTCCAGCGCGCCGGTCGGCTCGTCCGCGAACACCACGTCCGGATCGGTGATCAGCGCCCGGGCGATCGCCACCCGCTGCTGCTGGCCGCCGGACAGCTGCCCCGGGCGCCGCCCGGCGTGCTCCCCGAGGCCGACCCGGGCGAGCAGCTCCCGGGCCCGGGAGCGGTCCTGGCGCTCGCCGGCGAGACGCAGCGGGAGCAGCACGTTCTGCAGCACCGTCAGCGAGGGCAGCAGGTTGAAGGACTGGAAGACGAAACCGATCCGGCCGCGGCGCAGCTTGGTCAGCCGGTCCTCGCTCAGCCGGGTGATCTCCTCGCCGCCCAGGTGGACCTCGCCGGCGGTCGGGCGGTCCAGACCGGCCGCGCACTGCAGGAAGGTGCTCTTGCCGGAGCCGGACGGTCCCATCACGGCGGTGAACGTGCCCCGGCCGAGCGCCAGGTCGATGCCGCGCAGCGCGTGCACGGCCTCGGTGCCGCGGCCGTAGCTGCGCCGGACGCCGCGCAGCTCGATCGCGGCGTGCGCGGCGTACGTGCTGTGCGCGGCGTTCCCGGGGGACGCGGCGGGGTGGCCGGTCGGCTCGGGCCGGGGGCGGGAACGGCGGGGGGGGGAGGGGGGGCCTTCCTCCGGGGGGGGGGCCCGGGGGGGGGGGGGTTCAGGGTAGGGAAGGGGGGGGGGGGGGGGCCTGG
>NZ_LGDO01000497.1:0-40606 GCF_001279805.1 Streptomyces sp. XY431 | reverse complement strand
GGTCTGGACGGTGAGGAAGCGGGGGGTGGGGAGGGCCTGGACGTGGGTGGGCTTGGTGGTCCACTCGCAGCCGCCGGCCTCGTGGCGGAGGTAGACGAGCCCGGCGAGGGTGTCCATGTAGACGGCTTCGAGGGGCTTGCCGGAGGTGTCCAGGTGCGCGAGGTCGCGCACGATCTCCCCGACGGCGGGCTTGTACACGGGAATGAGGGGGTGCGAGGGCATGTTGGCTCCATTGGTTGCGCAGGGTCCCGGATCTCTCACGGGGTGTAGCCATCGTGCCCCCCCTGTGCTTACGATGGCCAGGGTCTGAACGTTGACCAATCGGGCGTGTGAAAGGTGCCGACGTTCATGGATGAGCCTGTAATTGACGAGATGTCATCTCCGGCTGTGCGCTTCGGCCAGGAACTTGCCAGGCTGCGGGAGGCGCGGGGCTGGTCGCAGGTCCGGCTGGGGAAGCGCATGGGGTACTCCAACACCCTGATCTCGTACATCGAACGAGCGAAGCGTCCTCCAACAAAAAACTTCGCTGTTAAAGCCGATGTGGTGTTCGAAACCGGAGGTACGTTCTACGAACTCTGGTGCAGGCACGCGAAAGAGGGCCTGTTGGAGGGCTTTGAGGAGTTCGCCGACGAGGAGGCGAAGTGCCGGCGCTTGCGTGAGTTCGCGCTGACCATCGTCACCGGCCTGTTCCAGACCCAGGAGTACGCCGAGGCGCTGGCATTTGCGGCGGTCGCGCGTGGGGCGATCAGCCAGTCCGAGGCCGAGCAGCGTGTCGAGTTCGTGCTGGCTCGTCAGCGTGTGCTCGATCGGAAGAAGCCGCCGCGGATCCATGTCGTGCTCGATGAGGACTGCCTGGTGCGCACGGTCGGCGGACGGGCCGTGATGCTTGGGCAACTGGACCACATCGTGGAGCTGGCTGCCCGCCCCAGCATCACCATCCAGGTGGCGCCGTTCTCTTTGGGGGAGAACCTGCCGTTCACGATGCCGCTCACCCTGCTGGACCTGCCGGACGGGGCGGTCGTCGGCTATGCCGAATCGCATGCCCGTGGGCACCTTGAACGAAGGCGTGAAATCGTCTCGGTATGGGAGAGGGAGTACGATCAGTTGGTGGTGGAAGCCCTGCCCAAGGCGGCATCCCTGGCACTGGTCCACAAGGCTCGAAGGGAGCTCACTCCATGACCTCGAACACGTCTGGTGCGTCCTGGTTCAAGTCGTCGTACTCCAACAACGGCGGTCAGTGCGTGGAGGTTTCCGCGAGCTTCCCGGGCGCTGTCCCCGTCCGCGACTCCAAGGACCCCGAGGGCCCGGCCCTCGTCTTCCCGGCCGACGCCTGGAGCGCGTTCGTCGCTGGTGTGCAGGCGGGCGAGTTCGGCACCGTCTGACTCGAACTGACCGTGGGCCCCGACCGGATTCCCGGTCGGGGCCCAGGCGTTGAGGCTGCCGCGCTACCGTGGGCGGTATGACCCCTGCGAACTGGCGCAAGAGTTCCTACAGCGACAACGGTGGCCAGTGCGTCGAGGTTGCCCCCGACGTCCCCGGTCTCGTCCCGGTCCGTGATTCCAAGGACCCGTCCGGCCCCGCTCTCCTCTTCGCCTCCGATGCTTGGCGATCCTTCGTCAGCGCCATCCAGGCCGACGAGTTCGGCGCGGTCTGACTTGATGTCGTCGTGGGTCCCCGGCCGGATTTCCGGTTGAGGTCCAGGTGCTGGGAGGCGGCGCTACCGTGGGTGGCATGACCTCTGTGAGCTGGCGCAAGAGTTCCTACAGCGACAACGGCGGCGAATGCGTCGAGGTGGCACCTGACGTCCCCGGTCTCGTTCCTGTCCGCGATTCCAAGGACCCCTCCGGTCCCGTCCTGCCCTTCCCCGCCGACGCCTGGAACGCGTTCGTCGCCGCCGTGCAGGCGGGCGAGTTCGGCACCGTCTGACCCGTCACAGGGCCGACACCGCCCGCCGCTCCCGCCGGTACGCCCCGGGCGGGGCGCCGAAGTGCCGCTTGAACGCCTTCGCGAACGCGAACTCCGAGGTGTAGCCGGCGTTCTCGGCCACATCACTCAACGACGCGCCCGTCTCGCGCAGCATCCGCGCCGCGATCGCCATCCGCCACGTCGTCAAATAGCTCAGCGGCGGCTCGCCGACCACCGCGGTGAACCGGCGGGCGAACGCCGCCCGCGACAGTCCGGCCCGGCCGCCCAACAGCTCGACGGTCCACGGATGTGCCGGGGCGTCGTGGATCGCCTTCAGCGCGGGCGCGATCAACGGATCGTTCAGCGCGGACGCCCAGCCCTGTGTCTGCTCCCTCGGCAACTCGGCGTACCAGGACCGCAGGATGTACAGCAGCAGCAGATCGACGAGCGCCGTGACCACCGAGTCCGAACCCGGTTGCGGCCGGTGGATCTCGGCGCAGAGCTGGTCGACCGCCGAGCGCAGCGCCGGATGGCGGCCAGGACTGGCCGGGAGGTGGATGACCTCCGGGAGGTCGCCGAGCAGCGGATGCGGCCGGTCGATGTCGAGGTGGTAGGCCCCGCACACCAGCACGCTGCGAGCGCCGCCGTCCCCGACGGTGAAGGACCCGATGGGCGAGGAGTTGTCGACGCGGTCGGGTTCGAAGGCCACCAACTCGCTCGCGACCGCGTCACAGATGGCGTGATCGGTGCCGCGCCGCAGGAACACCACATCGCCGGGACCGAGGGCGATCGGATCGCCGCCGACCGGCAGCAGAAAACAGCGTCCTTCGACGACGACATGGAACCCGGCTCCCGCGATGGGCTGGAAGCGCACACCCCACGGCGCCCGCGCCTCGGTGCGGACGACGGACGGACGCCCGGTGCGCAGGGCGGCGAGCGTGTCGCTGAGGATGTCCATGAGCTCATCTTAGTGCGCCATCGCCGAGACGATCGGACAGAGAATCGAGACTTCATGTCATTCACTGTCTCGACCAGCGACCCGTAGCGTCCTCGTCATGAACAACACAGCGGACACCCAGCGTGTCGTCGTCATCGGTGGCACCTCCGGCGTCGGATTCGCCGTCGCGCAAGCCGCAGCGGCCCAGGGCTCGAACGTGGTCGTCGCCTCCAGCAAGCAGGACCGGGTCGACCTGGCGGTGAAGAAGCTCGGCGCGCCGGCCGAGGGCATCCTGTTGGACGTCGCCGACGAGGCCGCGCTCGCCGCCTTCTTCGACCGGGTCGGCGAGTTCGACCACCTCGTCTACACGGCGGGCGAGCCCCTGCTGCTGAAGCCGCTCGCCGACCTCGGCGCCGAGGAGTCGCGGGTGTTCTTCGAACGCCGCTTCTGGGGCGCCCTGCTCGCCGCGAAGTACGCGACGCCGAAGCTCCGTTCCGGCGGCTCGATCACCTTCACCTCCGGGGCCTTCGCCACCCGGCCCGTCCCCGGGGCCCTGCTCGGCGCGAGCATCACCGCAGCCGTCGAGGGCGCGACGCGGGCCCTGGCCCTGGAACTCGCCCCGCTGCGGGTCAACGCCGTCCGCCTCGGCGCGGTCCGCACCGAGCTCTGGGACAGCACCGTGCCGGACCCGGAGGCCTTCCTCCAGGCGCAGGGCAGCGGCCTTCCCGTGCAGCGCGTCGGCACCCCCGAGGAGGCCGCGGTGGCCTACCTCTACCTCCTGAACAACGGCTACGCGACCGGCACCGTGCTCACTCTCGACGGGGGAGCGGCGCTGTCCTGACCTCCGTGGTTGTCGGACCGGCAGGCCCGGTCCGACAACCACGGGCCCGGTGTGCGGCGGACAGCGCGCCACCACCGGGGGTCACGTCACCCGATCGGCCGCTGCGCGTATCCCATGGCCAAGAAGCCGCGTTGGTATGGCACCGAGTGGCAGGGCGGTGCTCAACCGCTCCCGACGGCATCTGATCACGACAGCAGCAAAAGAGGGCAGCATGCTCCAGATCTCAGTCGAGGACTCCGAGATCGGCCCAGGTGAGGCCCACCGGTGGCATCTTGTCCCGCTGACCGGTGCCGAGGGACCCGCCCCGCGCCGGATGACCGGCTACAACCAGGCGAAACATTTCACCGTTGCCCAGTACGCGCAGAGCGTCGACGATCCGATCCGGTCGTACGTGGCAGCGAGCTTCGAACTCACCGGACAGGTGGACCTGGACGCTCTGGCCGCGGCGCTGCTCCACCTGGTGCAGCGGCACGAGGTGCTGCGGGCGATCTACCAGCCGCTGGCGGGGGACCTCGGCTGCGAGGTCCTCACCCCGGACGAGGTGGCTCTCAAGCACGTCTACGGCGGCCCGTTGGAGACACCGGCGCAGGTCACCCGGCACCTCCAGGAGGCGTTCCAGGAGGTGGACACCCTCTCCTGGCCGCTGATCACGATGGGTGCGGTGGTGCGCGCCGAGTCCACCACCGTGTGGTTCTCCTGCGACCACCTGGTGACCGACGGCCTCTCCAGCGCGATCGCCATCAACGACATCAACACGGCGTACCGGAACCTCACGTCTGCGGCCGAGCCCACACCGCCGACCGACCCCGCCGTCCCCGCGGCCACCCCGGGTACGGCCCGGCAGCCGGGGAGCTACCTGGAGTTCAGCCGCACCCAGCGCCGCGCCAACCGGGCGATGCGTGCCGACGACGCCCGGCTGGACCACTGGCGGGCGTTCCGCGACCGAAACGGCGGACTCTTCCCGCCCTTTCCGCTCGACCTCGGGGTCCGGCCCGGGCAGCTGTACGCGCCGGTGGCCAGCACCGAAAGGTTGCTGACCACCCACCAGGTCGAGGAGTTCGGCACCGTCTGCCGGGAGTTGGGCGGGAGGCTGTCCATGGGGCTGCTCGCGGGCCTCGCGCTCGCGCTCCGGCAGCTGGGCGGGCCGGCGGTGTACCGCGGACTGATGCCGTTCAACGAACGCGGCCGGGGCGACTACGCGGAGTCGATGGGGTGGTTCATCAACACCCTGCCGATCGAGTTCCCAGTCGGGTCGGGGGCCGGCCTCGGTGACGTGCTCGCCGACGCCCAGGACGCCTACGCGCAGGTGCAGGCCCATTCCGCGGTGCACTTCGTCAAGGCGTGGAAGCTGCTCGCCCCGGTCGAGTACGCGTCACTGCGCTACTGGCCGTACGCGGTGAACTTCTTCTCCTACATCGACTGCCGCAGGCTGCCCGGCGCGGACCGGCACGTCGCCCAACAGGCCCGGATGCATGTGTGGGTGTCCGGCTGCAACGGGATCCTGCACTGGCTGCACCGCACCGACGAGGGCCTGTTCGTCAACACCATCCATGCCGACACGCCGCAGGCCCAGGCGGTCAACCGGGCTCTGCTGGAAGGTTTCGCCCAGGTGCTCACCGAGCCGCTTGCGATGTGACGCCCCAGGCCGGACGGGCCGGTCCGGAACCCGCACCGGCCCGTTCGGGACCGCACCGGCCCGGCCGGAGCGCCCGCAGTCAGCTGTCGACGCGGACGACGGCCGGGGGCGCGTAGCGGCCGGTGAGGATGTCGGGGGTGGGCAGGTACTGGCGCAGGATGAGGCGGAACAGGACGCCCGCTTCGGTGGTGGGCAGCCAGTTGCTCTCCTTGTCGGGGCCGGGGTTCTCGCGCTGGAGGTAGAGGGTCAGGGAGCCGTCGGGTCCGTGGAAGAGGTCCTTGGTGAGGCTGCCGAGGTGGTAGCGGCCGATCGGGTTCTCGACCAGGAAGCCCTGCGGGTTGAGGTACATGGTGACCGACCAGAAGGCGTCGACGGGCGGGAAGTCGTCGGGGCCGAAACGCAGTTCGTAGCGGTGCTCGCCGGAGAGCGGGTTGCCGTCGCCGTCGAGGACGGCGCCGATGTAGTAGGCCTCCTTCGCGCTGTTGGCGAGCAGGCCGAGCTGGGCGATCTCCAGGCGGGAGAAGTAGTCGGTGCCCCAGTCGCCGATGGTGTCGACGTCGACCATCACCCAGCCGTTGCGGGACGGGCCGGCGAACGGCATGTCCGCGTACAGGTCGTGCAGTCCGTCGGCGACGGCCCGCCGCAGTCCGTCGACGGCCGCGGGGTGCAGGCCGGAGGGGTCGAAGGACCGGTGCGGGGCGATGCCGATGCGGGCGAGCAGGCCGAGGACGCCGGCGTCGGCGGCCGGCGGGGGGCTCGCGCTCAGGCAGTCGGCGAGCATGCGGTAGAAGTCCAGCGGGTCGCCGTCGGCCGATCGCCAGTCGCGGGCCCGGGGGTTGGCCGAGGGGTCGGGCTTGGCGGTGGCCGGGTCGGCGGGGCGCAGGGCGATCCGCTGCTGGAGGGCGACGGCGGCGGGGACGTCGTCGTCGAGGATCGTGACCCGGGCGAGCAGGCAGACGAGGGGTGTGGGGGTGGTGATCACCCGGGTGATGCCGTCGGGGACGGTGCCGCGCCAGCCGGGTCCGGCCAGCAGGTAGTCGCCGCCGGTGGTGTCGCCGGTACGGGTGCCGACGTAGGCGAAGCTGTTGGTGTACATGTCCAGGAGCTGGACGGTGAAGTAGCGGTCGGCGACGGGCGGGACGGTGAGGACGACCGCGTCACCGGACAGGTCCACGAAGGTCCGGGAGTACGGGGCGTCGACGATCGGCGTGACGAAGTAGGTGTCCCTCGGCTCCGCCCGACGCGGTGTGTGGTGGATCTCGTTGATCGCGCCGAGGTGCGTGGGCGCGGAGGTGTCGACGTGCCACTCCCACAGGCTGCGGTGCATCTCCAGGAGCGGGAAGCCGTAGCGGAAGGCCGCCATGCCCAGCCAGTGGCCCTCGTCGGCCCGGGCCTTCTCGTGGGCGGTGGCGATCTGCTGCTTCAACGTCTGCGCGTCCATGCGGACTCCGATCGGGTGCACGGGGACGTGGGTCCTCCCACGGTCATCGCTGCCGGACCGGCCCGCAACCGCGCTCCTCGGGCCCGGACGCCGGCCGCGGTGTGTTCACCCGTTCGGCCGGGCCCTCGTTGCGGTCGCCCGGGCGAGTGGGAAGGCTCGGGGTCACCGCCTGCCCGGCGGGGGTGGACCGGTCCGGTGCCGAGGAGGCAGCGATGGGCGACGCCGTCGGACAGATGCTGGCGTCGGCGGTGGGCATCGCCATCAGCCCGCTGCCGCTGATCGCCGTGGTGCTGATGCTGGCGACCCCGCGCGGCAAGGTCAACGGCACGGCGTTCACGCTGGGCTGGATGGTCACACTCGGGGTGATCACCACCGCGGTCGTCCTGGCCAGCTCGGGTGCCGGCGCGGACGACGCGGGCACGCCCGCCCGCTGGACCTACTGGCTCAAGCTCGCGCTCGGCGTGCTCTTCCTGCTCATGGGCGCCAAGCAGTGGAAGGACCGGCCCTGGGAGGGGCAGGACCACGCGCTGCCCGGCTGGATGCGGGCGATCGACCACTTCACCCCGGTCCGGGCCGCCGGGCTGGCGGCCCTGCTGTCCGGGGCCAACCCGAAGAACCTCGTCCTGGCGATCGGCGGCGCGGCCTCCATCGCGAGCAGCACGGCGAGCGGCGGCGGCAAGGCGGTGGCGGGCGTCCTGTTCGTGGTCGTCGGCTCCGCGTGCGTCCTGCTGCCGCTGCTCGTGTTCGTCTTCGGGGGCAGTCGGTCGGCCGCGGTGCTCGGCGGCTGGAAGACCTGGATGGGCGAGCACAACAGCGCCATCATGACGGTGGTGCTCGCCGTCCTGGGCGCCAAGTACCTGGGGGACGCGATCAGCGGACTCACCTCGTGAGGTCCGGGGCCGCGCGGGCCCGGCCGCGGCTCCGGTTGCGGGCCGGGTTGCGGGCCGGGTCGCGAGCCCGGTTGTGGGCCCGGCTGCGGGCACTCGGCAGGCCGAAGGGCTCGGACGTGTCCGCCGGCCTCGTGACCGGCCTCTTCTCCATCCCGGAGGGCATGGCCTACGCGGCCATCGGCGGCTTCAACCCGGTCGCCGGCATCTACGCCGGCGTCGTCCCCACCCTCCTGGGCTCCCTCTTCGCCCGCACCGTCCTGATGGTCACCACCCTCACCTCGGCCCTCGCCCTGACCTCGCAGAGCGTCGTCAAGGAGGCCGGACTCGACGCCCTGGAGCCGGGCAACGTCGCCACCCTGGCCGTGCTGGCCGGAGCGGTCATGCTGCTCCTCGGCGTGCTGAGGCTCGGGGTGGTCATGTCGTTCGTCTCCAACGCCGTGATGACCGGCTTCTCCACCGGCATCGCCCTGCAGATCATCACCGGCTCCCTCAAGGACGCCACCGGCTACAAGCCGGCCGGCCACAACAAGCTCTTCCAGCTCGGCGACTGGATCGCCCACATCGGCGACTGGAAGCCCGCGGCCGTCCTCACCGCCCTCGCCGCGGTCGCCGTCTGGGCGCTGGTGCGGCTGATCGAGCGGCTGAAGCCGGTCGCCGTCCTGGTCGCCCTGCTCGTGGTCAGCGTGGCCGTCGGCGTTCTCGGCACACACGTGGAACTCGCCGGCGACATCGCCCCGATCCCCGGCGCCCTGCCCGCCTTCACCGCCCCCGACCTGTCGGCCGTCGGCGCGCTGCTGCCCGGTGCCTTCGCCGTCGCCCTCGTCGGACTCGCCCAGGCCGCCTCCATCGGGCCCAGCGTGCCCAACCCCGACGGCACCAGGTCCTCCGTCAACGGCGACTTCGTCGCCCAGGGCCTCGGCAACATCGGCGGCGGCCTGTTCGGGGCACTGCCCACCGGCGGCTCGATGTCCCGCACGGGCGTCGCCGTCAGTGCGGGCGCCCGCACCCGATGGACCGGCGTCTTCGCCGCACTGTGGCTCGCGCTGCTCGTCCTCACCCTCGGTTCGCTCGCCGAACGCATCCCGATGCCCGTGATCGGCGGCCTGATCATCGTGATCGGCTGCGAACTGATCGTGGGCCGCCTTCCGGACATCGCCCTCGTCCTGCGCACCTCCCCGCTGTCGGCCACCGCGATGATCGCCACCTTCCTGGCCACCACCCAGCTCCCGCTGCAGCAGGCCATCGTCATCGGGGCGGTCCTCTCGCTCCTCCTGTACTGCGTCCAGGCGGCCCGGCAGAGCCGGCTCCACCAGCTGGAGGAGGACGGCGACGGCCGGTGGCGGATCTCCGACGTCCCGGACCGGATCGAACCCGGCACCCTCACCGTCCTCCACTACGACGGCGTCTCGCTGTTCGCCGAGACGCCCCGGATCGACGAACAGTGGCCCGACACCACCGACGCGCGCGGCGCGGCCGTGGTCCTGGGCCTGCGCGGAGTGCCCGACGTGCCCTCCTCCGCCGTACTGAAACTGCTGCGACGCTACGCGCGCGACCTGCGGGCCCGGGGCGGCCGGCTCTACCTCGCAGGCGTCGAACCCCGGCTCCGGACCGTCCTCCGGCGGACCGGCCTCACCGCGGAACTGGGCGAGGACGCCGTCCTGCCCCCCACCAGCGAGATCTTCGGCGCTCAGCGGGAAGCCGCTGCCCGGGCCAGGCAGTGGATCGAGGAAGCCGCACGCAGGACACCGGAGGCGTGATCGGCGAGTCGACGGTGACGATCCGGCCGACGCCGCCGTCGGTGCCCGCCGTCGGGGTACCCGAGTCCGTCCGGTGATCGGGAGCCTCCCCGTCTCGCCGTCCCCCCGCCTCGCTAGGCTCCGCATCTCCGACACCCCACCAGGGGCAAGGTCGGACGGGCGGACGACGAGAGGGTCATGGACGTGACGATCACCGCGGGGCAGCTCAACCGGGCCACCCTCGAACGGCAGTTGCTGGTGCGGCGGGAGGAGATCGGCGTCGCCGAGGCGGTGCGGCGGGTGGTCGCGCTCCAGGCGCAGCAGACGGCCTCGCCCTACCTCGCGCTGTGGAACCGGGTGGCCGGCTTCGACCCCGCCGAGCTCGACCGGGCCTTCGCGGAGCTGGGGATCGTGCGGTCCACGCTGATGCGGATCACCCTGCACGCCGTGCACGTCGACGACTTCGCGACGTTCCGGGAGGCCGTCCATCCAACGGTGCGGGGCGCCCGGCTGGGCGACGACCGGTTCACGGCCTCCGGCCTGACCGCCGCGGACGGGGACGCGCTGGTCGCGGACGTGCTGGACTTCGGCGACCGGCCGCGCGCCGCACCGGAGTTCGAGCGCCGGCTCGCCGAGCGGCTCGGCGCCGAGGCGGCGGCGCCGGCCTGGTGGGGCCTGCGGCAGGTGGCGCCGCTGCTGCGCGCGCCGGGGGAGGGGCACTGGTCGTTCGGCCACCGGCTCTCCTACGTCGCGCCGCCGGTCCGCCCGGTGCTCGGCGATCCGGAGGTGTACGCGGCCTCGCTGCGCACGCTCGTGCGGCGCTACCTCGCCGGCTTCGGACCGGCCTCGGTGGCGGACGTGGCGCAGTTCGCACTGGTGCAGCGGGGCCGGGCCAAGGAGGCCCTGCGGGGGTTGGCGGCCGGGGGCGAGGTCGAGCGCCTGGAGGGGCCGGGCGGCGTGGAGCTGTTCGACCTCGCGGGGGCGCCGCTGCCGGACGAGGACCTGCCGGTGCCGGCCCGGCTGATGGCGATGTGGGACAGCGTCCTGCTGGCCTACGCCGACCGGAGCCGGATCATCCCGCCCGAGTACCGCGCCCTGGTGATCAAGCGCAACGGCGATGTGCTGCCGACCCTGCTCGTGGACGGCCGGGTGGCCGGGGTGTGGCGCACGGTCGAGGGCGGCGTCGAGGCGACGGCGTTCCACCCGCTGCCGGACGCGGCATGGGAGCAGCTCGCCGCCGAGGCCCGTTCGCTGACGGCGCTGCTCGCCGACCGCGAACCGCACGTCTACCGCCGCTACGACCACTGGTGGAGCAAGCCGGGCGCGCGGTCGGACGGCGCCGAGGTCCGGCTGCTCGCCGGGGCCTGAAAAGGGTCGCGAAGACGGCCGCGCGACGGAACGATCAAGGAATGCGAAGCCCGACGACGATGGATTCCGGCTCAGGCGAACGCCGCGACGGCGGCGATCAGTGCGATCCAGGCGACGAGGGGGACGCCCAGGGTGACGGCGAGCGGAAGCGGCAGCTGCAGCAGCATGGAGCCGCCGACGAAGGCGAGCAAGCCGATCCCGGGGCCGGAGAGCAGGCCGGCGTCACTGTGGCGCGACCGGACCAGGCCGTGCACCATCAGGGCCGACCCCACGGCGACCAGGGCCGCCACCTCCAGGGCGGGCAGGTGGGGGTCCTGGAGGCTGTCGGCGTGGTGCCCGCGCTCGGAGATCTCGACCGCTCGCGCGTGGAAGAGCGTCACCCGCACGTTCGTACCGATCTGCACGTCGTCGTAGAAGTCCTGGTCGACGTTGTAGGTCTCCGTGGGTGCCGTTTCGCGCGCCACGGTCAGCCGGTACTCGCCGTCGTTCTTCCGCGCCGTCACCCTGCCGGTCTCGTAACGGTTGCAGTCCGCTCCCGGTCCGGCGGCCGTGTCGCAGGCCGGTGCGGTTCGGCAGCCGTGCATCTCGTCGTGGGCGTCGAGGAACAGCCCGAAGCCGAGCGCGGTGACGGCCAGTCCCGCCAGGACGAGCACCCACTGGATCAGGGGAGCACCCGTCAACAGGGAGGCCCGCCGGCTGCAGCCGGATGCCCCCGGGTCCCTCGTCCACGTCCGTCACTCCACGAAGCCGCTCAATTGCCCAACACTTTCCGAGCCGCCCCGCCCGCCCGCCGCTCGGAGTGGAATGTCGACGGCGCCGACTTTCCACTCCGCGGGGCCGGCGCGGCGAGGTGCCGCCCAAATGACGCCCAGTCACCGAAGGATCACGTTATTCGGTAATTGAGGTGTACCTGCGGCTGTTCGCGGACCAATTCCTACGGGCGCAGTGCCGTGGCCGGTTCATCACGCTTCGCGTTCGTCCGGTCCGGATTTCCGGAACGAGAACGGATCAGAAGGCGAACCGGACGACGGATCGGACGGCGGCTCAGACGTCGAGCGAGGTCTCGATGCGCTTGAGGCCGTGCCGGGCGAGCGCCAGGTTCGCGCGCGAGCGGTCAAGCGCCAGGTAGAGGAAGAGCGAGCCGTGGCTGCGCGCGAGCGGGCGGATCAGGTGGTACTGGGTGCCCAGGGTGATCAGGATGTCCTCGATGACGTCATCGATCGACAGCGCGGCCAGCGCCCGCACCTTGGCCCGCACGACCTCGGTGTTGGCGGCCGCCGCGACCTCCAGGTCCAGCTGCTGCCCCCCACCGAGGAATCCGAGTGACATACCGCTCTCGTAGTCGGCCACGGCGACGCCGATCGCGCCCTCGATGGCCATCGCGTCCTTGAGTGCGTCGTCAATGTTCATGCGCTGTTCGTCCTTTGCGTAACTGCGGGGCAGAACTCCCGTGTGCGGGAACAAAGTAGCAAGAAGTCCCCCTCGTCGGCCCCGACGCGGAAATGATGGAATAAAGTACGCTGCCAACAGTTCAGAACACGAAGGGGTACCGGTGCGCGCACTCGAAGCCTCCCTCTCCGATGTGCTCGGCTCTCCCGGCGTGGTCGGCGCCGCGCTCGTCGACGCCGCCACCGGCCTCACCTACGCTGCCGGCGGGGACCAGCGGCTGCTCGGCCCCGGGGCCGAACTCGCGGACCTGGCCGCCCTGATCGGCGACCGACTGTGCGAGGCCGGGGCGGATGGGGAGCTGGAGAGCGTCGTCGTCACCAGCACCCGGCACCACGAGGTGGTCCAGGTGCTGCCCCGTCAGGGCGATCCGCTGCTGCTCGCCACCGTGCTGGACCGGACGCGGGTCAATCTGGCACTGGCGCTGCGCCAGACCGCCGACAGTGCCCGGGGCTTCGTGGCATGAGCCCCGACACCCGCGGCCCCGCCCACGACCTCGCTCAGAACGGTGGGCGTCCGGCCCGCAATGTGCCCGCGCTGCTACTGGCACTGCGGGAGGAGGACTTCACCGGCTCGGTCGTCGTCTCCAGCGCACCGGGCGGCACGATCCACCTGGAACGCGGCCTGATCACGGCGATCGAGACCCCCGGCGCCCCGACCGCCGAGACCCTGCTGCTCAAGTCGGGGCGGATCGGCCAGCCGGACTGGGCGGCGGCGGAGACGGCCGCCTCCTCCGCCGGAGCAGCCGCGTCCACCGCCGGCGACCTCGGCGCGGCCCTGGTCGCCCGGGGCTCGATCGGCGCGGCCGAACTCGAAGCGGTCTGCGCCTCCGCCGTCTTCGACGGTGCCTTCGCCCTGGTGCTGAGCCCGCCCGGGGACTGGGAGGCCGTCGAAGCGGCCCCGCCCGCGGGGCTCGCGGTGCGGCCCGGGATCGAGCCGAAGCGGCTGTTCGAGGAGACCGCCCGCCGGACGGCCCTGCTGACCCGCCGCTGGGGCCCGCCCGGCGAACTGGCGCGCACCCGGATCCGGCCCGCCGCCGCGCCGGCCGGGGGCGCTGGGCCCGCCGCCGCCGGGATCCCGGCCCGCCACCGGGAGATCCTGGCCGCCGCGACCGGCCGCCGCACCGCGCGCGACATCGGCTTCGCGCTGGGGCGGGGCGTGTTCGCGGTGCTGCTCGACCTCGTCCGGATGGACGCCCGGCAGCTGCTCCACCGGGAACGGGCCGACACCGTCCCGATGGCGCCGAGCGTCGCGCCCCGGACGGCGCCGGGCGAACCGCTTCCGGCCGACACCGGGCAGCCCCTGCCGCGCCGCGTCCCCGGCGCACGGACCCCGGGCGGAGCGGTGACCGGGGGAGCGGTGACCGGGGGAGCCGCGACCGCTCCCAGTGGTCCACCGCGCGCCGAACATGCCGACCGCACCGAGCGCGCCGCAACGACAGAGCCGACCGACACGACCGTGACGACCGAGAAGAGCACACCATGAGCAGCCAGACGCCGACCGCCGTGCTGGTCGACGAGTTGAAGTCCCTCCGCGAACGCGTCATGGGCATCTCGGAGAGCGTCGTCTCCACCGCCGACGGCCTGCTCGTGGCCGCCGACACGGCCGCCGTCCACCCCGAGTCGGCCGCCGCCCTGTCGGCCGCCATGCTCGGCCTCGGCCGCCGCACCGCCGCCGAGGTCGGCGTGGGCGGACTGCGGGACGTGGTCACCCGCTGCGACGGCGGCTACGTCGTGGTGCTGGCGATCGGGGACCGGGCGCTGCTGATGGTCCTCGGCGACGAGGGCCTCGACCTCGCCGGACTGCACCGCGAGTCGCCCGCCACGGTGCGTCGGCTGGGCGAGCTGCTCGGGATGGTCCCGGTGGCCTGAGTCGCCGACCCTCCTCCTCCGCACCCCGGCCGGAAGCACCCGGCCGGGCGTGCGCGGGCCTGCCTCGGTGCTGGTGGGCTCCCGTACTCAAGTGCCGCGGGTTCGGGACGAGTGCAAGGAGTGCTGGTCGCTGTCCGTTCCGGCCGGCCGTCGGCGGCGGATCAGTGGCCACGACTCGGGGACGACGACTCGGCGATGACGATGTAGAACGTCACCGCCGCGAGGAAGGGTCCGGTGGAGAGGTGCTCCAGCCAGCGTCGTGCCGCTTCCTCGGTGAGGTGTCCGGCGGCGACGGCGCGCCGGGTGGTGCGTTCCAGGCCAAGGATCTTGTCGGCTTCCTGGGCATCCCGGAAGACGGGGGTGATCGGGACGATCGAGGGCACCGTGTATCCGGCCGCTGCCGCCAGTCGGGGAAGTTCCCTGCCGATGCGGGCGTTGCGGACGACCTTGTCCGTGACGTACCGGGTGTAGGCGCGCGAAAGCTCGCTGTCCGGATGGTCGACGGCCAGGGTGTCCCAGTCCGGCTCGCCCATGACGAGTCGCCCGCCGGGCCGTAGCACGCGGTGGAACTCCCGGAGCGCCCGGGCGGGATCGGCGACGTGCTGCAGTACCCGGTCGGTACGGGCACGGTCGGCGGCGTGGTCCGGCAGCGGCAGGTCGTGGATGTCGCCGAGCCGCACGGTGACGGTGTGCCGGTCGGCCGTGCGCGCCCTGGCGGTCTCGACCGCGGCCGGGTCGTGGTCGACTCCGATCACCGTGCCCGTCCCGGTGACAGCTCGGGCGAGCGAGGTGAGATCGGTGCCGGGGCCACAGCCCAGATCGAGCACCGTCTGGCCCGGGCGGATGTCGAGCTCGTCGAGCATGCGCGCTTTGTAGGACCGGCCGAGGTCGGTCGCGGCCACCCGGTCGAGGTAGACGATCGGGTCGGGGGCGGCGGTCTCGAATTCCGTTGACGTCATGGAAGCAGTCAATCAACTCCCGCAAGCCCGGCGGTTCTTCGGAGGCCCCGCCCGGTGCACCCGCCTGGGCTTCCGCGAACCTTTCCACCGGAATCGCCGACTGTCCCGGTGAGACGACGGGAAGACGGAGAGCGGAGGCGCGATGGGCGGCGGAGGTGCTGGCGGACGTGCCGGTGGAGGTGCCGGCGGACGTGCCGGTGGTGACCGGCGGCGCGATGCGCTGTTGGTGGTGCGCTGCCAGCTCGGCGAGCGGGAGGCGTTCGGCGAGCTGGTGGACGTCTGGCACGCGCCGCTGCGACGCTACCTGCGGGGTGTGGCCGGGGGATCCCCGGACCTGGCCGACGACCTCGCCCAGGAGACGTGGGTCGCCGTGGTGCGCGGGCTGCCCGGGCTCCGGCATCCGGAGCGGTTCGCGCCGTGGCTGTTCACCATCGCCCGGCGCGCGCTCACCAATCACCTCCGGCAGGCGTACCAGGCGCCGGAGACCTCGCCGCGAGCCGCCAGGACCAGGACCGGGACCGGGATCGGTGCCGGTGCCGCAGCGGACGTCGAGGCCGAGGCCGGGGCCGGTCCTGAGGCCGATCACGCGCTCGACGACGTCCTCACCACGATGCAGGTGGAGGCAGGACTCAACGACCTCCCGCCGCAGGAGCGCGAGGTGCTGATCCTCTTCCACCTGGAGGACCTGCCCCTGGCCGTGTGCGCCCAAGTCCTCGGCGTTCCGACCGGCACCGTCAAGAGCAGGCTGCACCGGGCCCGCCGCATGCTGCGGAGCGCCCTCGTCGAGAAGGGGTACGGAGCATGAGCGAGCGGAACGCCGCCGACCGACGGGCCGGTGTGCCGGAGGGGCTGGAACGCGCGCTCGCGGCGGAGGTCTCGCTGGCCGCCCGGGTGCGGAACCTGGCCGTGGGCCTGGCGGGCGGTGGCGCGGCGGCCCTGGTCGCGGTGCTGTGGGCCACCGAGCCGCAGCCGTTGCCGGTCCGCACCCGGATCGCGTTCGCCGGACTGATCGCCGTCGGCCTGGCCTGGGCGGCCTTCGCGGCCTGGACGCTGACCAGGAGGCGGCCGCTGTACGCCCGGGACCGGGTGCTGGCCGGCCGGCTCGCGCTGGCGGCGGCCACGGCGACCGCCGGGGCGGGGACGGTACTGGCCGTGATCCGCGGCACCCCGGTGGAGGTGCTGGCCACGGCCGTGACCGGCCTCGCCCTCGTCGCCGCAGCCGGGATCGCGCTGGGGCGCGCGCGAGCCCGCCACCGCGAACTGCTGCGCCTGCGCGATGCCCTGCGGCAGGAGATCCTGTGATCCGGAGTCAGCCCCCGTGGACCACCTCCTGCTCCCAGTCCGCGCGCGGCTGGGTGTGCAGCCGCCAGTAGTGCTCCGCGATGTCGTCCGGGTCGAAGGCGGTGCCGGGGGCGACCGCACCGGCCACCGTCACGCTGGCCGCGTGCACGCCCGCGGCGCCGTAGGTCTGGTCCAGCAGTGTGACGAGTGCGCGCACGCCCGCCTTGCCGAGGGACAGGCTGACGTACTCCGGCTTCGGCTCGGGCATGCCGCCGGTCACCAGGACGGTGCCCTGCCCGCGCTCCGCCATCCCCGGTGCGATGTGCGCGGCGGCGGTCAGCGCGCCCACCACATTGACCGCCCAGGCGTCCAGCTGATCACGGGCGGACGTCTCCCCGACGGCGTCCGGCCGGATCAGGGCCGCGTTGTAGACCAGGACGTCCGGCTGCCCCAGCTCCTCCGCCAGCCCGTCGAGCGCGGCCCGCAGCGCCTGCTCGTCCGTGCTGTCGGCGGTGCGCACCGCGACCTTGCCGCCGATCCGCCGGACGGCCCCGGCCACCGCCTCGGCCGTCGCCCCGCTCCGCGCGACCAGGCCGACCGGCAGGCCCTCCCGCGCGAACCGCAGCGCCACCGCCTGTCCGATGCCCGGCCCCGCTCCGACGATCACTGCTCCGGCCATGCCGTCCTCCCCGTTCGTACGATCCTTGACACCGCCAACACCCCGGAGTCCCAGGCGCATTCCCCCGCCCCGGGAGTTCACTCGTGCGAGTGGCCCGAGCCGGACCGGGAACCATTCGGACGGCCGACGGCGCAGGTGGGAGCGGTGCCGGGCCCGGGCGTCCGCCGCTGTCCACGGCTGTCCATCGCTGTCCGCAGTTGTCCGGACCTGTCCGTCCCGGGGGTCGTCGAACGGTTCGTCCGCACCCCCGGAACAGGCAAGGTACGAACCATCCTTGGCACCTGAACTCGCAGGTCGTGCCGCTCGGGCTTCGGGTTATAGTGCCCACGTCAAACGCCCGGGGGAGGGCCGGCCGAGGGCTGCCGTCCCCACGGCGGACCCGACCGGACCCGACCGGTTCCGCCCGGGTTCCGCCCCGGGACCGCCCCGGCACCGCCCCGAGACAGGAACCGACGACGTTGCCCCGAGAGCGAGTTGCCGGCACGGCCGCGACCCGGAGCCCAGCGCTCCGAGGCCGGGTCGCGCCGTGCGGAGCCCCGGGCCGTCGTCGTCCACGTCCGCCCGCGGCCTCCGGCCGGCCCGGCCGCCGGAGATCCTCGTTCCCCCTGACGCCGGCCTGAGTGCCCCGCCGGCGGATCCCGCCGCCGGCCCCACGCCCGCCGCTTCCCTGAGCGTCGCCCACCAGCACCCGAGCACACGTCACCCGCACCCGAGCTCACGTCACCCGAGCTCACGTCACCGACGCTCGGCGCAGCCAGAGTTCGCCGCCCCCCGATCTCACGTCACCGACGACGCCGGTCGTCCCCCAAGCACCTCGTCGTCCCCACACTCCCCGGCCGCCCGTTCCCCCGAGAGGTCCGCCCCGCCCATGGCCGAGTCCCGCTTCAGCATCCTGTCCGAGGAGTTCGCCGCCGCCCCCGAGCGGTACTTCGGCCGGCTGCGCGAGCACGCACCGGTGCACCACGAGCCCGCCGCCGACGCCTGGTTCCTCTCCCGCCACCGCGACGTCCGCCGCGTGCTGACGGACCATGAGGCATTCAGCACCGAGACGCTCCAGGTCCGTGCCGAGCCGGTGATGCGCGGCCCGGTGCTGGCGCAGATGACGGGGGCCGAGCACACCGCGAAGCGGAGGATCGTCGTGCGGGCGTTCACCGGCCCGGCGCTCCAGGAGCAGGTCCGCACCCTCCGCGCCAACGCCGTCGAACTCCTCGCGCCCCTGCTCGCCCGGGGCCGGATGGACCTCGTCAACGAGTTCGGCAAGCCCTTCGCCGTCCGCGCCGCGCTGGACGTGCTCGGCCTGGACCGCGAGGACTGGCGGCGGGTCGCCGGATGGCTCGCCGGGGTCGGCGAGTTCGTCACCACCGTCACCCTCACCGAGGAACGCCGCCGGGTCTGCCTGGAGCTCGCCGGGGAGCTGGAGGCCCACCTCGCCCCGATCGTCGAACAGCGCCGCCGCCACCCCGGCGCCGACCTGATATCCGCGCTCTGCACGGCCGAGTTCGACGGCGTGGCGATGAGCACCCGCGAGGTGGTCGCCCTGATCGTCAACGTCCTGGTGGCCGCCGTCGAGCCCGCCGACAAGACCCTCGGCCTCCTCCTCAAGCACCTGATCGACCACCCGGAGCAGCTCGCGGACGTCCGCCGGGACCCGTCGCTGCTGCCCGCCGCCATCGCCGAGACCCTGCGGTTCACCCCGCCCGTCCAGCTGGTGCCCCGGCAGGCGGAGCGCGACGCCGAGTTCGCCGGCACCGTCGTCCCGGCCGGCGCCACCGTCTTCTGCCTGATCGGCGCGGCCAACCGCGACCCCGAGGTCTTCACCGACCCGGACCGCTTCGACCTCCACCGCCCCGACCTCGGCGCCGCCCGCTCGTTCACCGCCGCCGCCCAGCACCTCGCCTTCGGCACCGGCCTGCACCAGTGCGTCGGCGCGGCCTTCGCCCGCGCGGAGATCGAGACGGTGGCCGCGCTGCTGCTGCCGCTGCTGGACGAGGTCCGCCCCACCCCCGGCTCCACCTACCGGGAGACCGGCCTCTACACCCGGGGCCCCGCCGCGCTGTCCCTGGACTTCACCCCCGTCCGCACCCCGGCAGCCCTCGTGCACCACCACTGATCCCCCGCCCCCGACCCTCCTGGAGGAACACCCAGATGACCGCCACCGACATCACCCGGGCGCTCGACGACCTGCTGTTCGCCCCGGACCCGGACCTCCCGCTCGACGAAGCGGTGGCCCGGCACTTCACCCCCGACTACCGCCAGCGCACCAACGGCGTGTGGAGCGACCGGGCGGGCTTCGTCGAGCACATCGCCAAGCTGCGCTCCCTGGTCCGCGAGGGCCGGGTCGAGGTCCACGACGAACTCCGCGACGGCACCCGCTACGCCGACCGCCACACCGTCACCGTCACCAAGCACGACGGCCACACCTCCCGCATCGAGGTGTACCTCTTCGCCGAACTCGCCGCCGACGGGCGGTTCGAGCGCGTCGAGGAGACCACCCTGCTCCTCTCCGGCGACGAGGACGACCGCAACCTGGGCTCGATCAGGTGAGCCCGCGCGGATCGGACCACGACGACAGGACGCGGGGCCCCGCGACGGCAGCGGCGGCGGCCGCGGCCCGGCGCCGGCACGAGGGGAGGGGAGCCGTCATATGGCCTCCGTCAAGCAGAGACTGAGCAGCGCGCGGGTCCAGTCCTTCGTCGGCCGCGACGAGGAGTTCGACGGCTTCGCCCGGGCGCTGGCCGGCGACCCGAAGGCGCCGTTCGCGTTCTACCTGGTCGGCCCGGGCGGCATCGGCAAGTCGACCCTGCTGCGCCGCCTCGCCGACCACGCCAGGTCGACCGGCCGGCTGCTGCTGGAACTGGACGGCCGCTTCGTCGGCCGCGACCCGGCCGACTTCGAACGCGCCGCCGCGCCGTTCCTCGACATCCCCGGCACGGTCCTGTTCGTCGACTCCTTCGAGCACTGCCAGTGGCTGGAGAGCTGGCTCTGGCAGCGCTTCCTGCCCCGCGCGGCCGACGACACCCTGGTGGTGCTGGCCGGGCGGCTCGCCCCGCAGCCCCAGTGGACCGCCGACCCCGCCTGGTCCGGGCTGCTGCGGGTGCTCGAACTGGGACCGTTCTCCGAGACGCAGGCCCGCAGCCTGCTGAGCACCGCCCGGGTGCCGCCCCAACTGCGGGAACGCGTCCTGCGGTTCGCCGGCGGCAACCCGCTGGCGCTCTCCCTCGCGGCCGCCGCCAGGGAGGACGACTGGAGCCGCGAGGGCGTCTGGGCCCCCTCCGCCGACGTCCTGCGCACCCTGCTGTCCGGCCTGGTCGGCGAGGTGCCGACCGCCGCCCACCGCCGGGCCCTGGAAGTGGCGGCGCAGGCCCGGTCGACCTCCGAGGAACTGCTCGCCACCGTCCTGCCCGAGGAGGACGCCCACCTGCTCTTCGGGTGGCTCCGGAGCCTGCCGTTCATGGAGTCGAGCCACCGGGGCCTGTACCCGCACGACGCCGCCCGCGAGACCCTGGCCGCCGACCTGCGCTGGCGGGCCCCCAACGCCTTCGTCGAGATGCGCCGACGGCTGGCCGAGGAGTACCTGCGGCTGCTGCGCGAGGGCCCCGAGGAACAGGTCTGGACCGTCACCGACGAGCTCTTCCACCTGTTCCGGGACGGCGAGCTGGTGGCCCGGCTGCGCACCTGGTCGCGCGAGGACGAGGTGCACGACCGGCCGCTGCACCCCGAGGACCTCGACACGGTGCTGCGGATGGCCACCGAGACCGAGGGGCCGGAATCCGCCGAACTGGTCCGCTACTGGGCCCGGCGCCAGCCGCAGGCGTTCAGCGTCTACCGGCTGGTGAACACGGGCCGGGTGGTGGCGTTCACGGCCCGGCTCGCCCTGCCCGCGCCCGCCGACCCCGAGGACCTCGCCACCGACCCGGTGGTGGCCGCCGCCTGGGCGTACACCGAGGCCACCGCGCCGGTGCGGCCCGGCGAGCACATCGGCGTCAGCCGGTTCACCGTCTACCCCGAGCGCTACCAGGTGCCCTCGCGCGTGATCGACCTCAGCTCCTCCCGGGCCCAGGCCGAGTCCGCCCGCGCCCGGGCCCGCGCCTACGGCTTCGCGGTCTGGCGCGACGCCGACACCTGGGCCGCCCGGGTCAGGGGCAGCCTCACCGACACCGGCGCCCGGCCCCGGGTCGGCGCGCACACCTACGGCGTGTTCGGCGTCGACTGGCGGCAGCTGCCGGTCGAGACCTGGCTGCGCCACCTCATGACCTCGACGCCCGTACCCGCCCAGGCCGGTCCGTCCGGGGTCTCCCGGACCACGTTCGACCAGGCGGTGCGGGAGGCGTTCACGCACTGGCGCGACCCGGGCGCGTTCGCCGCCTGCGCCCTGCTGCGCACCCGGCTCGCGGCCGACCTGGACGAGCCGGTCGAGGAGTTGCGGGCGCTGCTGCGCCAGGCCGTGGACGACCTCGCGCAGGACCCGCGCGGCGCCCGCGCCCGCGAGGCCCTGACGGCGGGCTACTTCTCCGGCGCGCCGACCCAGGAGGGCGCGGCCCGCCGGCTGGGGCTGCCGTACGGGACGTACCGGCGCCACCTGCGGCAGGGGCTGGACCTGCTGTGCGAGGCGCTGTGGGAGCAGGAGCTGCACGGCTCGCGCTGACGGGCGCGGCCTCGGGCCCCGTACCTCCGGGTGCGGGGCCCTGCGTCATCCTGGGGGCCGCGTCGTCCGGCGGGCCGGGCGGTGGACAGTCGTGGACAGCGGTGGACAGTCCCCGGACCCCGTCGGGCCTGGCAACTGGACAGCGAGCGGCCCGAATCTGTGGCCATGAACGTTGCACCGACACCACAGGCACCGATACCCGAAGCACCAGTACCGGAAGCAGCGGCCGCCGGCCGCCCCCGCTCCCCGGGAGCGGCACTCGCGGCGCTCGCCGGGGCCCAGTTCACCGTCATGCTCGCCACCTCGATCGTCAATGTGGCGCTCCCGCAGATCCGGGCCGGGACCGGCCTCTCCGACGGCGCCGTCACCTGGGTGGTCAACGCCTACGGCCTGGCGTTCGGGGCGCTGCTCCCGGCCGGCGGGCGGGCGGCCGACCTGCTCGGCCGCCGCCGGGTCCTGGCCGCCGGGGTCGCGCTGTTCGCGGCGGCCTCGCTGGCGGCGGGCCTGGCCACCGCCCCGGCGCCGCTGATCGCCGCCCGGGCGGTCCAGGGCCTCGCGGCGGCGGCGATCGCCCCGGCGGCGCTGGCGCTGGCGATGACGCAGTTCCCCGGCGGGCCCGGGCGCGGCAGGGCGCTGGGCGTGTGGGGCGCGGTCTCCGGCGCGGGCGGGGCGGGCGGCGTCCTGCTGGGCGGAGTGCTCACCCAGGCCTGGGGCTGGCCGTGGATCTTCCACTCGGTCGCGCTGGGCTCGGCGCTGGTGCTCGCGGCGGTGGTGGTCCTGGTGCCGCCGGAGGCCGCCCGGCCGTCGCTCCGGAAGACGGCTTCCGGGCCCGGGCAGCGGGCCGCGGGAGTCGGCGGAGGGTTCGACCTGCCCGGCACCGTGACCGTCACCCTCGCCCTGACCTGCCTGGTCTGGGGCCTGACCACCGCACGCGGCGCCGGCTGGGGCGACGGCGGCGTGCTCGTCGCCCTGGCCGCCGCCGTCGTCCTGCTCGCCGCCTTCGTCGCGATCGAGCGCCGCCGCCCGGACGCGCTGGTCCCGCCCGGGCTGCTCGCCACCGGCCGGGTGGCCGCCGGCAACGTGCTGATGGCGCTGCTGGGCTCGGTCTGGATCGCCCTGTTCTTCTTCCTCCCGCTCTACCAGCAGCAGGTCCTCGGCTCGGGACCGCTGGCCACCGGGGCGGGCCAACTCCCGCTCGCCGCCGCCAATATGCTCGGCGCCACGCTGGCGCCGCGACTGGCCCGGCGGGTCGGTCCCACCGCGACCGCGGTCGCCGCCCTGCTGACCGAGGCGCTCGGCCTGCTGTGGCTGTCCCGGATCGACGCCGACGGCGGCTACCTCACGGACATCCTCGGCCCGAGCCTGCTGGTCGGACTCGGCCTCGGCATCGCGTTCGTCCAGCTCACCGCGCTCGCCGTGGACGGCGTCCCGGCGCGGCAGGCCGGGCTGGCCGGCGGACTGGTGAACACCACCCGGCAGGTCGGCGGCGCGATCGGGCTCGCCGTCCTGACCACCCTGGCCGGCTCCGTGACCGGTGGCGCCGCCGCTCACGGGTCCCACCTGGAGGCGCTGACCGCCGGTTACCGCGCCGCCTTCGCGGTCTCCGCCGCCGTCCTGGCGGGCACCGCGGTCCTCGCGGTCCTGCTGGCCCGCTGCACCGGCCGCCGGAAGGTCGCCGCCGCGCCGGGGGCCGTCCGTACCGAACCCGCCGTCTGACGGCAACCCGCCGTCTGACGGCGCACCACGAACCACTCGTCACCTCATCCCCACCGAAAGGAACATGTCATGAACACCCCCAAGAAGCCCCCGTACCTGACCGGCCACTTCACCCCCGTCGTCGACGAGGTCACCGCCACCGAGCTGACCGTCGAGGGCACCCTGCCGCCCGAGCTGAGCGGCCGGCTGCTGCGCAACGGCCACAACCCCAAGCCGGGCGTCACCCCCACCCACTGGTTCAAGGGCAGCGGCATGGTGCACGGCATCCAGCTGCGCGCGGGCCGCGCCGAGTGGTACCGCAACCGCTGGGTGAAGACCCCGGCCCTGGACGGCGCCCCGTACATGACCGAGCGCGGCCCCGACCTGACCGCCTCCGCCGCCGGCACCCACGTCATCGAGCACGCCGGCCGGCTGCTCGCCCTGTGCGAGGCCAACCTGCCGTTCGAGCTCACCCGGGAGCTGGACACGGTCGGCGCCTACGACTTCGAGGGCAAGCTGCGGACCGCGATGACCGCCCACCCGAAGGAGGACCCGCTCACCGGCGAGCTCCACTTCTTCGCCTCCTCGCCTCTCCCGCCGTTCCTCACCCACTACGTCGCCGACGCCTCCGGCACGATCGTCCACAGCGCCGAGGTCCCGGACGCGACCGGTGCGCTCAAGCACGATTTCGCGATCACCCGCAACCACGTGGTCTTCGTCGAGGGCAACGTCACCTTCGACCCCACCGACCACTCCGGCATCCCCTACGGCTGGAACGACGAGCACCCCGCCCGGATCGGCGTCATGCCGCGCGGTGCGGACGGCGCCGCGCGGATCCGCTGGTTCTCGATCGAGCCGGGCAACATGCTGCACGTCTCGAACGCCTACGAGGACGAGCGGGGCCGCATCGTCCTGGAGGGTCCGACGGTGGACCGGGAGGGCTTCCGGCTCTCCTGGAACTGGTGGATCGGCGCGCCCGGCCGCGGTTCCGAGCCAGTCTCCCACTCCTACACCCGGCGCTGGGTGGTCGACCTGGCGACCGGCAGCGTGGACGAGCGGATCGTCGACGACCTGCCGGTGGAGTTCCCGAGCCTCAACGAGGCGTACCTGGGCGCCGAGAACCGCTACCAGTACGCGGTGGCCTTCCCCGACCAGCAGGGCTTCGGCAGCTACGGCATCGTCAAGTACGACCGGGTCACCGGCGCCCGCCGGATCCGCCGGGTCGGCGACGCCCGGATGCCGAGCGAGGCCCTGTTCGTGCCCGCCGCCGGATCCACCGGCGAGGACGAGGGCTACCTGCTCACCGTGGTCTCCGACCTCAAGCAGGACGCCTCGCAGCTGCTGGTCCTCGACGCGGCCGGGCTCGACACCGTCGCCACCGTCCACCTGCCCCACCGGGTGGCCGCCGGCCTGCACGGCTCCTGGATCGCCGACGCCGACGCCGACGCCGGCACCGACACCGGCATCGGCACCGACATCGGCGCCGACCGTGGCTGAGCCCCTTCCCTCCGAACCGTCACGTCCCGAGGAGCCCACGATGTCCCGTGTCACCCGCGCCGCGATCCCGCTGATCGCCGCAGCAGCCCTCTCCGGCGCCCCCGCGGTCACCGCCGCCGCCTCCGCGGCCACCGTCTCCGCGGCCACCGCGTCGCACACCCAGCCGTGCCCGCCGAGGATCGTCGCCGACTGGGCCCGCGCCTGGAACGGCACCGACCCCCGAGCGCTCGGCGCCCTGTTCACCGCCCGCGGCGTCTACACCGACCTGGGCGTGGGCGTCACCTTCCACGGCCGGGAGGAGATCTCGGGCTGGAAGGCCCGCGCGGACCGGCTGATCGACGGCGTCCACGTCACCGTGCGCGCCACGCACCGCGACGGCGGCCGGATCACCGTCGAGACCGTCTACGCCGGCCACCTCAAGGGGGCGCCGGAGGCGTTCGCGGTGCCGATGACGACCCTGCTCGACCTCGACGGCCACGGCCGGATCGCCTCGGACCAGGACCACTACAGCCTGGCCGAGGTGCTCACCCAGTCCGGCCTGCCCGCCGACTGGACCCCGCCCGCCTCCTGATCGCGTCATCCCGGTCCCACCCCGGCCGGCGGCAGCTCCCCTGCCGCCGGCCGTTGGCGCGCCCGCTTCCCCGGCCCCACTCCGCCGCGCCTCACCGACAAGAATTCTTTCCTTGACAATTTTTCTTGTCGGCACGATCCTTGAACCATGTTGGACGTCGCCGTGATCGAAGAACCCGCAGCGGCCGAGGCGTCGCTGGACCCGATCCGGCGCCGCATCCTCGCCGCCCTCGCCGAGCCCGGCTCGGCCGCCGCGCTGGCCGCCCGGCTTGGGCTGGCGCGGCAGAAGGTCAACTACCACCTGAAGGAGCTGGAGCGGCACGGCCTGGTCGAACTCGCCGAGGAACGGCGTAAGGGCAACGTCACCGAACGGGTGTACCGGGCCACCGCCGCCTCCTACGTGATCTCGCCCGCCGTCCTGGCCGCCGTGAGCCCGGACCCGTCCCGCTCGCCGGACCAGCTCTCCGCCCGCTGGCTGCTGGCCCTCGGCTCCCGGCTGGTGCAGGAGGTCGGCACGCTGCTGACCGGCGCCGCCCGGGCGCAGCGGCGGGTCGCCAGCTTCGGCATCGACGCGGAGGTGCGGTTCGCCTCGGCGGCCGACCGCACGGCCTTCGCCGACGAACTCGCCGAGGCGGTCGCCACCCTGGTCGCCCGCTACCACGACGAGTCCGCCCCCGGCGGGCGCAGCCACCGGGTGGTGGTCGGTCTGCACCAGATTCCCGCCGCCCCCGCCCCCGCTGCCAGTCCCGCTCCCGATTCCGATACCGATACCGGTTCCGCCCCCGACGCCGTCCCCGATTCCGGGCCGGGACAGGAGAACGCACGATGACCCACCCGTTCGAGATCGAGCTGGAGACGGTGCTGCCGGCGAGCCCGGACGAGGTCTGGGCGGCGATCGCCACCGGACCGGGCATCGACTCCTGGTTCATGGGCCGCAACGAGCTGGACCCGCGCGAGGGCGGCACCGCCGCGATGGAGATCGGCGGCCACCGCGAGGACGCGCTGATCACCGCCTACGAGCCCGGCAAGCGCCTGGCGACCCGGACCGCCACCGCCGAGAACGGCCGCTTCATGGCCTTCGAGTACCTCGTCGAGGGCCGGGAGGGCTCCGCCACCGTGCTGCGCGTCGTCCACAGCGGCCTGCTGGGCGACGACTGGGAGGACGAGTACGACGCGCTGCGGCGCGGCTGGCCGTTCCACCTCCACACGCTCGTCGAGTACCTCACCCACTTCCGGGGCCGTACCGGAGCACCCGTCTTCGGTATCGCGGCGGTGCCCGGCCGGCCGGCGGCGGAGCTCCGGGGCGTGCTGGCGGGCGCGCTCGCGCTGCCCTCCCCGCCCACCACCGGCACCGGGGTGGCGGCCCGCCCGGCGGGACTGCCGCCACTGGACGGCGAGGTGGTGTGGGCGGACGACGAGCGCTTCGCGATCCGCACCGGCGACGGCCTGTACGGCTTCCACCACAGCGCCGGCCTGGTGCTGATGTTCCATCACCTCTTCGGACCGGACGCCGAGGGTGCCGAGACCGCCTGGCAGCAGTGGCTGACCGGCGTCCTCGCCTGACCCCGTCCCCGGACAACTCCCTCAGACAGCCCGCACACCCGAACACCCGCACACCCGCACACGCACCCCGAGGAACCATCATGCGCACGCTGATCAGCACCGCCTTCGTCTCCCTCGACGGCGTCGTCGAGGCCCCGGGCGGCGAGTCCGGCTACCGCAACGCGGGCTGGACCTTCAAGGACATCGATTTCCTCCCCGAGGCCTTCGAGATCAAGGGCCGCGAGCAGGAGGAGGCCACGGCGATGCTGCTGGGCCGGGTCAGCTACCAGGCCTTCAGCCCGGTCTGGCCGGACATGGCGGACTTCGCCCACTACAAGACCCTGCCGAAGTACGTGGTCTCCACCACCCTCGCCGAGGGCGACCTGGTGTCGAACTGGGGCGAGACCACCATCCTGCGCTCGCTCGACGAGGTCGCGGCCCTGAAGGAGACCGAGGGCGGCCCGATCATCGTCCACGGCAGCGCGTCCCTCAACCGGGCCCTCTCCGACGCCGGTCTGATCGACCGCTACCACCTGCTGGTCTTCCCGCTGCTGCTCGGCGCGGGCAAGCGCCTCTTCAGCGAGACCGACAAGGACGCCCAGAAGCTGAAGCTGGTCGAGTACGCCGCCTACGCCAACGGCCTCCAGAAGCAGGTCTTCGACGTCGTCCGCTGACGCCCGGTCCGCTCCCGTCCCACGCGGTCACGGTCCGCACAGCCCCCGGGTGGCCCGGGCGCCCGCCACCAGCTTGGTGACGGCCGCCCGGGCCTCGTCCTCCCGGCGCAGTGGGAGGACCGCCGGGACGGCCTCGTCCATCCACGCGCGGTCGCCGAGCAGAGCGGCCTCCCCGGCGTCCACGGCGACGCCGAGCAGCACGCCCAGGGCCACCAGCCCGCGCGGCGCGTACTGCACGCCCCGGTGATGGCTGAACCGGCCGGTCCAGTACGTGTACGGGTGCCGGACCGTCGCCGCCAGGTGCGGACCGGTCAGCCCGAGCGGGGCCATCTGGCCGAGCGACAGCAGGGCCGTCCGCCGGGACCCCATCCACCGGTGGGTCGTGACGGAGAGACCGAGGGTCATGAAACGGGCCCACGGCACGAGCCCACCCGCCTGCCCGTCCGCGTGCGGGACGACGCCCTCGGGGGTGAACTCCAGGTGAGACCGGTCCCGGTGGTCACCCAGCAGCCACCGCCCGTCGACCCGCACCAGCGGTACCGGCGGTACCGGCAGGTGCGCCGGTCCGTCGCCGTCCGTTCCAGGCCCGTTCGGGAGAGTGTTCACGCGTCCTCCTCGGGACCGCCGGCCCCGCCGCAGGCGGACCTTGGCATGATGCGGGAATGAGTGATGATCAGATCAGCATATTCAGCACGGTCGTCCCGCTGGAGGAGTACAGCCACACCGAGATCCTCGGCGACGGGCCGGACCCCTTCCAGGTCGCCGAGCACGGGATGGTCTGGCGACCCAAGGACATCCACTTCGGCATCCGCACCGAGCCGGACGGCCGGCTCGTCGCGCACGCCGGGCTGGTGGTCCTGCCGGTGTCGATCGACGGGACCCCGACCGAAATCATCGGGCTCGGCGGCGTGGCCGTCGCCGCCGACCGGCGCGGGCACGGTCTCGCCCGGACGGTGGTGGACGGCGCCCTCGCCCACGCCCGCACCCTCGGGCCGCGCTTCGCCGTCCTGTTCTGCCGCCCGGACAAGGCCGAGCTCTACGCCCGCCTCGGCTGGCAGCCACTGGCGGGCCCGGTCGAGGTCGAACAGCCCACCGGCCCGGCGACGATGCCGCTGCGCACGATGTGGTTCCCGCTGCACGACGGTGCCCAGTGGCCCGGAGGGGCCCTCCGGTTGCACTCGTTGCCGATGTGAGGCGTGTGAGGCGTGGGAGGCTGGCCCCATGAAGTTCGATTTCGAGGCCGAGCTCTGGATCTGGGAAGCCCGGCGCGCCGACAGCTGGACCTTCGTCAGGCTGCCCGTCGACGCCTCCGAGGAGATCCACGACCTGACCGCCGCCGGGCCGCGGCGCGGGTTCGGCTCGCTGCGGGTGCGGGTCACGATCGGCGCCAGCAGCTGGCAGACCTCGATCTTCCCGGCCGCCGACGGCGCCTACGTCCTCCCCGTCAAGCGCGCCGTCCGCAAGGCCGAGGACCTCGACGCCGGTGACACCACCGCCGTCACCGTCGAGCTCCTCGACCTCTGACGGCCCGCTCCGTCCCGACGGGCCTGCTACAGCACCCGCTGGTACTGGTGGCTCTCGTGCGTCGGCCGGTACCCGAGGGCCTCGTTGACCCTCCGCATCGCGGTGTTGTCCTCGGCGGTGTCGGTCAGCAGGCCACCGAGCGCGGGGTGCCGGCGGCGGGTCAGGGCGATCGCCTCGGCCTTCATCCGCCGGGCGAGGCCGTGCCCGCGGTGGGCGGGCAGGACGGCGGTGCCGTAGTGCTGGCCGTCGCCGGTGCCGTCGGCCGGGACCACCAGCTCGGTGAAGCCGACCATCGAGCCGTCGGACGCGGCCACCGCCGCCACCGTGTGCAGGTGCTCGCCGCGTTCCTCGACCGCCCGGGCCACCGCCCGGAGCCGGTCGACGTCCCAGCTCACCGTGCCGTGGTCGACCTCGCCCATCGGCATGTCGTCCATCGCGCGGCGGGCGGCGGCGTACGAGGCGGCGAGCTCGTCGGGGACGGTGCCGTCCCAGGCCACCAGCCGGTAGGGGTGCTCCGTTCCCCCGAACGTCCCCACCTCGGCCGACCCGGTCAGATCGAGCCTGGCGTGATGAAGCGTCAGTGCCTTCCGGAACCCCTGCGCCGCGAGGAACTCCTCAGCCGGCGTCCCGTCGTCGACCGCCACCACCACGGCCCGCCGCCCGTCGGCGCGGGCCGCCGCCACCGCGGCGTCCACCAGCCGGGCCCCGACCCCCCGGCGCCGCTCCGCGGGGTGCACCCGCACGGCCAGTTCGGCCAGGTGCGCCTGCCCCGGGTCGGTGAACAGCCGCAGCGAGGCCGTCCCGACCGGATTCCCCTCCCCGTCCGCCGCCAGCCACACCAGCCGTCGACTGTGGGGGCCGTGATCGGGATCGGTCAGCGTAGTGATGCGAATCGACAAATCTTCTCCATGAACCGGGATCGAATGCGCTCGAAGCGACAAGTCGCAGGACGCTACCCGCCCTCACGGTTCATCCGCAACGAGGTTTCCCCGTCCTGATCGGAGACGTCCGGGATGTTCTCCCACTGGACGCTCACCGACATCACCGGGGCAACAGAAGCAGTCCTGACCGGGCGGGGGTGTACCTGGATACACCCCCGCCGGGCAGTTGGACGCAATGTCCGGCCGTCCGCGTCCCGGAAGAGTCGTTGTCGACGGAACCACGCGAACGAGCGGACCGGAGGCGCACGACATGAGGACCGGACAGGACCTGGGCACGGGTACGGGTACGGGCACGGGCACGAAGGGGCACGACCGGAGGGTGCCGTGGAAGGCCGAGGCAGGGGTGTTCCTCGCCGTCGCCCTCCTCGGGGCCGGGGCGCTGGGCGCCGTCCAGCCGGCCACCGGCGTCCCGACCGAGGTGGTGCAGCTGACCCAGTTCGGGCCCGCCGCAGGGGTGTTGGCGGTCGCCCTGCTGTGGCCGGACCGGATCCGCGCGCGGCTCGCAGGTACCGTCCGCTCGGAGCGCGACACCGCCCGGGCGGGCGGTGCCCGGCTGTGGCTGCTGCTCACCGCGCCGCTGATCATCGCCCTCGCCGCCGGCGCCTACGCGCTGCTCGACGGCGACGCGCGGCTGACCGATCCCCGCTCCCTCGCCCACCCGTTCGCGCTGATCGTGCTCGCCCAGCTGATCGGCGCCTGCGGCGAGGAGATCGGCTGGCGGTGCTTCCTGCAGCCGCTGCTGCGCACCCGTTTCGGGCCGCTCGCCGCCCCGGTCGCGGTGGGGCTGCTCTGGGGCGGCTGGCACGTCCAGGTGTTCGCCCAGCGCCCCGCGTACGCGGCCGGGTTCCTGCTGGGAACGGTCGCGCTGTCGGTCGTGCTCGGGCTCGGCCTGGAGGGGGTGCGGGCCCACCGGCTGCTGCTCGCGGGCGGCTTCCACACCCTGGTGAATCTCGGGATGCTGCTGACGATGGACGAGGAGGACGGCACGGTGCTGCCGATGCTGCTGTTCGGCGGCGCCTGCCTGCTGGCGGCCGTGCCGTGGGTGCTGCGGGCCCGGCGGGACGCGCGGCCGGGCACCTGTGGGCGGACGGCGCCGGGTAGGATCCCGGCGGCGCCGCACGGGGTGCGCTGAGGTGACGGAACGACGGGCGGGCGGGGGAGTGGACGGCACGGTCCGGGCGCTGCTCCGCTGCCAGTTGCTCTCCCTCGCCGCCTTCGCCGTGACCGCGCTCGGCGCCCTCGTGGTGGGCGCGCTGCTGCTGCTCCCGGTCGGCGTCGGCCGGTCGCTGCTGCCGGGCGCGGCCACGCGCCTGCGCCGGCTGTCCGACCGCTACCGCTCCTGGGCGACCCGCTGGACGGGCACCCGGATCAGCCCGCCCGACCCGCTGCCGGAGGGGGAGGGCCGACAGCGGGCGGGCCGGATCCTCGCGGACGAGGGCTTCTGGCAGGACGTCCGCTGGTCCTGGCTGGAGCCGTGGGTGGGCGGGCTGCTGGTCGCCCTCCCACCGACGCTGGCCGGCTTCGGACTGTTCGGCGCGCTGGTCCAGCCCTTCGTGTGGCGCCTGCTCGGGCCCGACAACTGGTACGCCTTCGTGCTCGTCGACTCGACCCCCTCGATGCTGGCCGCCGCCGTGCTCGGCCTGCTGTTCGTCGCGGCCGGGCTGCGACTGGCGCCCACGGTGCTCGGGCTGCACGCCCGGTGGACCCGACGAGTCCTCGCCGCGCCGTACACCACCGAGCTGCTGCGCCGGGTCGAGCACCTCACCGGCACCCGGGCCGAGGCCCTGGACGCGCAGGCGGCCGAACTGCGGCGGATCGAACGCGATCTGCACGACGGCGCGCAGGCCCGGCTGGTCGCCCTCGGCATGACCCTGGACGCGGCGACCCGGCTGCTGGACTCCGACCCGGCCGCCGCCCGCGACCTGCTGCGGGAGGTGCGGGCGAGCTCGGCACGGGCCCTCCAGGACCTCCGGGACCTCGTGCACGGCATCCACCCGCCGATCCTCACCGACCGCGGCCTCGGCGACGCCGTCCGGTCCCTCGCGCTGGACAGCTTCCTGGACGTGCACGTGACCGTCGAACTGCCGGGGCGCTTCCCGGCGCCGGTCGAGGCGGCGGCCTACTTCGCGGTCGCCGAGCTGCTCGCCAACGCGGCCAAGCACGGCGGCGGCCGGGAGGTGACGATCCGGCTGGCGCACGCGGGCGGGACCCTGACCGCCCTCGTCACGGACGACGGCCGCGGCGGCGCGGACCCCGGCCGGGGCGGCGGGCTGCGCGGGGTGGCGCGCCGGCTGAGTACCGTCGACGGAACCCTCGCCCTGCACAGCCCGCCGGGCGGCCCGACCACCGTGACCCTGGAGATACCGTGCGCGTCGTCCTCGCCGAAGACCTCTTCCTGCTCCGGGACGGGCTGATCCGGACACTGCAGGAGCACGGCTTCGAGGTGGTCGCGGCCGTGGACAACGGCCCCGACCTGCGGCGCGCGCTGCACGAGCAGGAGCCGGACGTCGCGGTGGTGGACGTCCGGCTGCCGCCGTCCTTCACCGACGAGGGGCTGCGGGCGGCGCTGGAGGCGCGCCGCTCCCGCCCGGGCCTGCCGGTGCTGGTCCTCTCCCAGTACGTGGACCGGCTGTACGCGCGGGAGCTGCTGGCCGACGGCCGGGGCGCGATCGGCTATCTGCTCAAGGACCGGGTCACCCGCACCGAGCAGTTCGTGGACGCGGTGCGGACGGTCGCGGGCGGCGGCACGGTGATGGACCCGCAGGTGATCGCGAAGCTGCTGGCGCGCGGCGACGCCCGGGGCAGCACCGCCGAGCTGACGCCGCGCGAGCACGAGGTGCTGCGGCTGATGGCCGAGGGCCGCTCCAACGCGGCGATCACGCGTACCCTGCACATCAGCGAGAGCGCCGTGGCCAAGCACACCGCGAGCATCTTCGCCAAGCTGCGGATCGAGCCCTCGGCCGACGACAACCGCCGGGTCCTCGCCGTCCTGGCCCACCTGGAACGCTGATCCGCGCGTGAAACACCGATCCGCGTGAGTCACTTGACCTTCACACCGGTGTGAAGGTTGATGATGGCCCCCATGACGACCTTCGATCCCCGTGCCCTGCTCGACGCCGCCCGCCTCGGTGTGCTGGCCACGATCAAGTCCGACGGGCGGCCCCAGCTGTCGCCGGTCATGCCGTTCTACGACCGCGCCGCCGAGCGGCTGTACGTCTCGATCACCGAGGGCCGGGCCAAGACGGCCAATCTGCGCCGCGACCCGCGCGCCGCCCTGGAGGTCACCCGGGCCGACGGCCGGGCCTGGGCCACCGCCGAGGGCACCGTCACCCTGATCGGGCCCGGCACCGACCCGAAGGGCCCCGAGGTGGAGGCCCTGGTCGACTACTACCGCCGGGCGGCCGGCGAGCACCCGGACTGGGACGAGTACCGGGCCGCGATGGTCGCCGACCGGAGGGTCCTGATGGTGCTCGCCGTGGACCACGTCTACGGCGAACAGCTGGGCTGACCCGGACGGTTCCGGCGGGCGCCCGCGACCCGGACGGTTCCGGCGGGCGCCCGCGACCCGGAGAGGCCCGGCGGGCGCCCACCGCTCAGGCGCGGCCGGCCGCCCGCTGGGTGCGGCGGGCGAGGGAGTCGACGACCACGGCCGCGAGCAGCACCGCACCGGTGATCATGAACTGGATGGCGTTGCTCAGCCCCTGGATGTTCATCCCGGACTGGATCGAGCCGATCACCAGTGCACCGAGCAGCGCCGACCAGGTCGAGCCGCGTCCGCCGAACAGGCTGGTGCCGCCGATGACGCCGGCCGCGATGGCGTTCATCAGCAGGTTGCCGCCGCCCGAGGTCTGGCTGGCCGACTGGATCTGCGCGGCCAGGAACAGGCCGCCGACGGCCGCCATGGTGGAGCAGATGGTGAACACGCTGATCCGGATCCACGACACGTTGATACCGGCCCGTCGGGCGCCCTCGATGTTGCCGCCGAGCGCGAACACCTGTCGGCCGTAGGTGGTGCGCCGCAGCACGAAGTCCAGCACCACGATGAAGACCAGGAAGATCAGCAGGGCCAGCGGCAGGCCCTTGTACTGGTTGAGCGTGTAGGCGGCCAGGAAGGCGATGACCGCGATCGCCGCGGTGCGCAGCGCGATGTCCAGCACGGGTCGGGACGGCACCCCGGCGGCCTGCCGTCGCCGGGCGTCCAGCACCGAGGCGCCGAGGAAGAGCAGCACGCCGATCAGGGCCACGCCGTAGGCGGCGGCCTGTTCGCTGTAGATGGTGCTGTAGAGCCGGGAGACGATGTCCTTGCCGGAGAGGTTGACGGTGCCGTTGGCGCCCAGGATCTGGAGCATCAGGCCGTTCCAGCCGAGGTTGCCGGCCAGGGTGACGACGAAGGCCGGCACGCCGACCTTGGCGAAGAACAGGCCCTGGATCAGGCCGACCACGGCGCCCCCGACCAGGGCGGAGAGCAGGGCCACCCACTGGTTGACGCCGTGGGTGACGTTCAGCACGGCGAAGATCGCCGCGCACAGGCCGCTCACCGAGCCGACCGAGAGGTCGATCTCGCCGAGCAGCAGTACGAACACCACGCCGATCGCGATCATGCCGGTGCCGACGATCTGCTGCGAGAGGTTGGAGAGGTTCTGGGCGGACAGGAAGGAGCTGTTCAGGCTGCCGAAGACGGCCCAGATCACGATCAGCGCCAGCACCACCGGGAGCGAGCCCAGCTCGCCGCTGGTGACGCGGCGGCGGAACTCGCCCAGGTAGCCCTTGACGCCCTCCTGCCGCACGATCAGCCGCGGGTCGACGGCCGGGGTGGCCTCGGCGGCGACCGGCACGGGGGCGTTGACACCCCCCTTGGGCATGTTGTCCTCGGGGAGCGGGACATGGCGGTGCCTGTCGCCGCCGGGGGTCTGCTCGGTCATGGGGAGCCCTCCGTGCCGCGGGCCTCCCGGCGGGTCACCGCGTTGTCCGTGGCGCCGGTGATGGCCGAGATGATCTCTTCCTGGCTGGTCCGGCGCTTGTCGAAGACGCCGTTGTTCCGGCCGAGCCGCAGCACCGCGACGGTGTCCGCGACGGCCATCACGTCGGCCATGTTGTGGCTGATCAGGATGACGCCGAGACCCTGGTCGCGGAGCCGCTCGACCAGGTCGAGCACCTGGGCGGTCTGCTCCACGCCGAGGGCGGCGGTCGGCTCGTCGAGCATCACGACCTTCGGCGAGCCGACCAGCGCGCGGGCGATCGCCACCACCTGGCGCTGACCGCCGGACAGCGAGGCGACCGGGATCCGCACGCTGGGGATGCGGATGGAGAGGGTGTCCAGCAGCGAGCGGGACCGCTTCTCCATCGCGACCTCGTCGAGGACGGCGAAGCGCCGGATCTCCCGGCCGAGGAAGAGGTTGCCGACGACATCGAGGTTGTCGCAGAGCGCCAGGTCCTGGTAGACCGTGGCGATGCCCAACTGCTGTGCGTCCTGCGGCCGGTGGACGCTGACCGGGCGGCCCTGCCACTCGATCGTGCCCTCGTCCGGCTGGTGCACCCCGGCGATGGACTTGACCAGGGTGGACTTGCCGGCGCCGTTGTCGCCGACCAGGGCGAGCACTTCACCGGCGCGGACCTCCAACTCGATGTCGGTGAGCGCCTGGACGGCGCCGAACCGCTTGGAGACCCCGCGCAGGGCCAGGACGGTCTCACCCGTCACGGTGACCAACTCCCTCGACCGGGTTCACGGGCACGGTTACTGGAGGCCCGCGGCCTTGCAGGCGTCCGCGTAGTCCGGGGTGCAGATCTGGGGCACGGTGTAGAGGCCGTCGGCCACCACGGTGGTCTTGATGTTGTCCTTGGTCAGCACGACCGGGGTGATCAGGTTCGCCGGGACCTGGTTGCCGCTGCCGTTGGTGACCGTGACCGGCACCAGTGCCGAGTCCAGCGGCTTGCCCTGGGCGAAGGTCACCGCCATCTGTGCCGCCACATCGGTCTCAGGCTTGAACGGCTTGTAGATCGACATCGTCTGGGTGCCCGCCAGGATCCGCTGCACGCCGTCCAGCTGGGCGTCCTGGCCGGTGAGCGGCACGCTGAGGCCGGCCGCCTTGAGGGCGGTGGCGATGCCGGCGGCCATGCCGTCGTTGGCCGAGTAGACGCCGACCACATTGGGTCCGCCGATCGCGGTGATCGCGGCGGAGGCCTCCTGGTTGGCGTTGTTCGGGTCCCAGTTGGGGGTGTCGTACTCCTTGCCGATCTTCAGCTTGCCGTCGATCGCGCTGTGCGCGCCGGCCTTGAAGTCGGCCGCGTTGGGGTCGGTCGGCGAGCCGTTGATCATGATGATCGACCCGGAGCCGGCCTTGTCGCCGACGGCGGCGACCAGGGCCTCGCCCTGGAGCTGGCCGACCTTCTTGTTGTCGAAGGAGACGTAGGCGTCGACCGGTCCCTGCGCCAGGCGGTCGTAGGCGATCACCTTGACGCCGGCGTCGTGCGCCTTCTGGACGGAGGACTGGATCGACTTCGCGTCCACGGCGTCCAGGATCAGCACCTTGTCGCCCTTGGTGAGCGCGGTGTCGACCTGGGTCTGCTGGGTCGTGGCGTTCTCGTTCGCGTTGTAGTAGTCGATCTGGGCCTGCGGTGCCAGCTCCTTGATCTTCTGCTCGATCAGCGGCCGGTCGAACTGCTCGTAGCGGGTGGTCTTGGTCTCGGGCAGCAGCAGCCCGATCCGGACCGCGCCGACCGTGCTCCCGCCGCCGGCGGAACCGCTCGCGGAGCCGGACGAGCCGCCTCCGGAGGACTCCTTGGCGCTGCCGCACGAGGCCAGCGCGAGACCGAGGGAAACCACTGCGGCGGCCGCGAGCGTGCGGCGAAGCCCGTTGTTCATGAGGATGCCTCTTCCGGTTGGACCCGCCCCGTTCTTCGGTCCCCCGCGTCCGAGTCTGCGAACTGCGGGCCGCCCGCACGATCGGAGCTGGGCCGAACGGGTAGGCGGCCACCGGTCCGCAGGGGCCGACGGCCGCCTTGGCGGGTGGCGGACGGGGCGGGTGGCGGACGGGGTCCTCGTTCCCCGTCGCCGTCGCCGTCCTCGTCCCCGGGTCCTCAGCCGAAGTCGAGCGACCCCGTCCGGGTGCGCTTGAGCTCGAAGAACGCCTTGTGCCCGGCCAGCAGCCGGACACCGTCGAAGACCTGGACAGCCTCTTCTCCGCGCGGAATCGCGTTCAGCACCGGCCCGAAGAACGCGGTGCCGTCGACGTGGATGGTCGGGGTGCCGACCTCCTCGCCGACCGGGTCCATGCCCGCGTGGTGGCTGCGGCGCAGCGCCTCGTCCCACTCGGTGCTGTGCGCGGCCTCGGCGAGCTCCTCCGGCAGACCGGCCTCGGCCAGCGCCTCGCGCAGGAGCTTGTCGTCGACCTCCCGGTCCTCGACGTGCAGTCGGGTGCCGAGCGCGGTGTAGAGGTCGCGCAGCACCCCGACGCCGTGCTGCTCGGCGGCGGCGATGCAGACCCGGACCGGGCCCCAGCCGGTGGTGAGCAGCCGCTCGTAGCGCTCGGGCAGGCCCTCGCGGCCCTCGTTGAGCACGGACAGGCTCATCACCCGGAAGGTCAGGTCGAGGTCCCGGTGCTTCTCCACCTCCAGGATCCAGCGGGAGGTGATCCAGGCGAACGGGCAGATCGGGTCGAAGTAGAAGTCCACGGTGTTGGTCACGGTGGTGTTGGCATCGGCAGCGGTAGTGGTCACACGGCCGAGCCTAGGGGCGCGCCGGACCGCTCGGAAGGGCCGGTCCGGCGCGGTTTTCCTGGGCCACTCGCGGATCCGGTCGGCGCGACCCGCCCGGGCCGCTCCTTCACTCCAGCAGGTGAAGGGCCGTCATTGTCCTTGCCCGGCAGCTTGATCCAGGACGGTGAAACACGACCGCCGTTCGGGTGAAGGAGTGGCTCCGGGTGTTTCCGATCTTGGGCCGATATGCTGCCGCCCCGTCAGGCCCTCGCGAAGCCCTCGCGACGGGCGGTACGGGACGAGGGCGGGAGCCGAGAAGATGATGGGACCAGCGCATTCGCTGTCCGGCGCGGCAGCGTGGCTGGGCGCGGGAGCGATCGCGGCGGCGATGGGCGAACCGATGCCCTGGCCGGTGCTGCTGGCGGGGACGCTGATCTGTGCGGGCGCCGCGCTGGCGCCGGACCTCGACCACAAGGCGGCCACCATATCCCGGGCGTTCGGCCCGGTCTCGCGGATCCTCTGCGAGGTGATCGACAGCCTCTCCTACGCCGTCTACAAGGCGACCCGCAGCAAGCGGGACCCGCGCCGCACCGGCGGCCACCGCACGCTGACCCACACCTGGGTCTGGGCGGCGCTGTGCGGCGCGGGCGCCTCGGCCATCGCGGTCCACGGCGGACGGTGGGGCGTGCTCGGGGTGCTCTTCGTGCACATGGTGCTGGCGATCGAGGGACTGCTCTGGCGCCAGGCCCGGGTCTCCAGTGACGTCCTGGTCTGGCTGCTCGGTGCGGCCGGCGCCTGGATGCTGACGGCCGTCCTGGACAAGCCGGGCAACGGCGCGCTCTGGCTGTTCGACCAGCCGGGGCAGGAGTACCTGTGGATCGGCCTGCCGATCACCCTCGGCGCGCTGGTGCACTGCCTGGGCGACGCGCTCACCGTCTCCGGCTGCCCGGTGCTGTGGCCGATCCCGATCGGCCGCAAGCGCTGGTACCCGATCGGCCCGCCGAAGGGGATGCGCTTCCGGGCCGGCAGCTGGGTGGAGCTCAAGGTGCTGATGCCGGTCTTCATGGGCGCCGGCGGCCTGTGCGCGGTGGGGGCGCTGGGCTACTTCGGCTGATCCGCCGCGCGAACGCGCGACCGCGCGGCCGCGCGAACGCGCAGGTGGCAGGGCCCCGTACCGGGGGAGTGGCTCCGGTGCGGGGCCCTGTCGCGTCCGCGCCTGCGTCTGCGCTGCGGGCGGCAGTGCTTGCGGCGGATACCCCCCAGGGGTATAAATGAGCCCATCGCGCAGAGATACCCACTGGGGGTATCAGGAACTGTCGCCGACACCACCGGAGGAATCCCATGTCCTGCTGCTCCACCGAAGGCGCCTGCTCGACCGGCGCCGAGGCTGTCGATGTCGTCGTGGACGGCGAGGTCGACGCCGACACCGCCGTTGCCGAGGCCGACCGCGTTCCCGCCCAGCGGGCCTGAAATCCCGGCGGGCCCGGGGTTCGAACCCCCAGGGGGTATCGACCCCGGGCCCGAATCCGACCGAAAACGAGCACGAGGAGCCCAGATGATCACCCAGGCACCCGCCTCCACCGAGGTGGAACTCCGGATCGGCGGCATGACCTGCGCCTCGTGCGCCGCCCGGATCGAGAAGAAGCTCAACCGCATGGACGGGGTCACCGCCACCGTCAACTACGCCACCGAGAAGGCCAGGGTCGCGTTCGGACCGGACGTGAGTGTCGCCGACCTCGTCGCCACCGTCGAGGCCACCGGTTACACCGCCGCCCCGCCCCGGCCGGAGGTCACCGCCCCCGCCGAAGGCCCGACGGGCCCGGTCGGCGACTCCGCCGCCGCCCCCGCCGACGAGCTCGCCCCGCTGCGGCAGCGGCTGATCACCGCAGTCGTCCTGGCCGTCCCCGTCGTCGCCATGGCGATGGTCCCCGCCCTCCAGTTCGACAACTGGCAGTGGCTCTCGCTCACCCTCGCCGCGCCCGTGGTCACCTACGCCGCCTGGCCCTTCCACCGGGCCGCGTGGACCAACCTCAAGCACGGCGCCGCGACCATGGACACCCTGGTCTCGCTCGGTACCGGCGCCGCGTTCCTCTGGTCCCTGTGGGCGCTGTTCCTCGGCCACGCGGGCATGCCCGGGATGCGGCACGGCTTCGAGTTCACCGTCGCCCGGGGCGACGGCTCGTCCAGCATCTACTTGGAGGCCGCCGCCGGGGTCACCGCCTTCATCCTGGCCGGGCGCTGGTTCGAGGCCCGCTCCAAGCGCCGCGCCGGGGCCGCGCTGCACGCCCTGCTGGAACTCGGCGCCAAGGACGTCGCCGTCCTGCGCGACGGCACCGAGGTACGCGTCCCGATCGGCGGGCTGACCGTCGGCGACCGGTTCGTGGTCCGTCCCGGGGAGAAGATCGCCACCGACGGCATGGTGGTCGAGGGCGCCTCAGCCGTGGACGCCTCGATGCTGACCGGTGAGTCCGTGCCGGTCGAGGTCGCGGTCGGCGACCCGGTCACCGGTGCCACCGTCAACGCCGGCGGACGGCTGGTGGTCCGGGCGACCCGGGTCGGCGCGGACACCCGGCTCGCCCGGATGGCCCGGCTGGTCGAGGACGCCCAGAACGGCAAGGCCGCCGCCCAGCGCCTGGCCGACAAGATCTCCGCCGTCTTCGTGCCGATCGTGATCACTCTGGCCCTCGCCACCCTCGGCTACTGGCTCGCCACCGGGGAGGGCTGGACGGCCGCTTTCACCGCCGCCGTGGCGGTGCTGATCATCGCCTGCCCGTGCGCCCTCGGCCTGGCCACCCCGACCGCCCTGATGGTCGGCACCGGCCGCGGCGCCCAG